>NZ_JBSVXD010000110.1:0-20274 GCF_054070755.1 Pseudomonas sp. SDO5591_S426
GCTGCGATCTTTTGATCTTGCCTTTAAAAAACAACGTCAAAAGATCGCAGCCTCGTTGCACTCGTCAGCTCCTACAGAGAATGCGGTTTTTCCAAGTAACCCGCAGCAACGGATATGTACACTGTCCGAGCGCTGGCAAGCCAACTCTCGCAAATAAAACCCTTCACCTTCTAAAGAGGCAACGCCCCCCGATGCCATCGGACATCACCCATTCCAGTTTCTGCAACTGGGTGCGCTTCAAGCATCTGGTGCTGATTGACACCCTGGCGCGCACGCGCAACATGCACGCCACCGCCATCCGGATGAACCTCAGTCAGCCAGCCTTGAGCAAGATGCTGCGTGATCTGGAGGAGCAGTTCGGCTTTGCCCTGTTCGAACGTCTGCCGCGCAGCATGCCGCCCACGGAGCTGGGCGAGCATGTGGTTCGGTATGCCCAGGGTGCCTTGGCCGATTCACACAAGTTCGTCGATCAGGTCAATCGGCTGCGCAAGGGCGGGCATGGCTTTCTCAAGGTGGGCGGGATTTTTGCGGCGACCTCGGTGGTGCTGCCCCAGGCCATCGCCGCGATCAAGGCGCGCAGTCCTTTGCTGTCGATCGAAGTGGTGGAGCAGTCCAGCGACCATCTGCTGGACATGCTTGAACAAAACAAACTGGACCTGATGATCGGGCGCTTCACCGAAGAGCGTTACAGCCAGGTCTTCGATTTCCAGCCATTGGAACCCGAACCGTTCAGCCTGGTGGTCAACAGCAGTCATCCGCTCAACGAGCTGGACTTCACCCCGCTTGAAGCGCTCGGCGAGTGGCCGTGGGTGCTGTATCCGGTCGGGACGCCGATTCGCGATCGCTTGGAGCTGGCGTTCAAGGCCGCAGGCATCACATCGCCGGCGGACAGCGTCAATACCATCTCCATGCAGATGTTCCTGCAACTGCTGCACTCGGGACCGATGATCGCCATGTTGCCCCGGTCCATGGTGGCGGCGCAGCTGGACAGCGGCCAGTTCAAGGAGCTGAAGACCCCGTTGCATCTGGCGCCGCTGGAGTACGGGGTCATTACCCGCAAGGACGAGCCGCTCACCGGTTCGGCTCGGGAATTCGCCGACATCCTGCTCGATTTCGCGCGTCAGCGGCAGGAGGCAGAATCGGCGAGCGATTGATTAGTGTCGCTCAATAAGCCAATTCGATAACGTCAGGTTATCGATTGATCGGATCATCTCATTGGGAATGTTGGGGCTGGCTCCCTACAGTTATCGCAGATTCGCCCGTCACGAAACGGGCGACGCCATAACAAGAAGTCAGCCGTACTGCCCTGAGAGGTCCCATGCAACTGATTGCCAGAACCCGGACCGGCGACTCTGCCGTGATCCGCCTCAATCCCCTGGACAACGTACTGATTGCACGGCAGGTCTTGCCTGAAGGCCTGGTGCTGGAAGCCGAAGCGATCACCGTGCGCCAGCCGATTCCCTCCGGGCACAAAGTCGCCACTCAGCGCGTAGAGCAGGGCCAACCCCTGCGCCGTTACGGCCAAATCATCGGGTTCGCTTCGCAGGTCATCGAGGCCGGCGAGCATGTGCATGTGCACAATGTGGAGATGGGCGATTTCTCCCGTGACTACGCCTTCGGCGTCGATGCCCACGCCACGCCCAGTACCGAAGCAGTGTTCCAGGGCATCGTGCGTGCCGATGGCCGCGTGGCGACCCGCAACTATGTCGGCATTCTCACCTCGGTGAACTGCTCGGCGACCGTGGCCCGGGCCGTGGCGGACTACTTTCGTCGGGACATCCATCCTGAAGCGCTGGCGGCTTTTCCGAACATCGACGGCGTCGTGGCGCTGACCCACGGCGCCGGTTGCGCAGTCGACCCGAGCGGCGAAGCCCTGGGGCTGCTGCGTCGCACGCTCGGTGGTTACGCCGTGCACCCCAATTTCGCTGCCGTGCTGATCATCGGCCTGGGTTGTGAAACCAACCAGATCGAGAGCCTGCTCGAGAAGCAAGGGCTCACCGCCAGCGACCAGTTGCGCGCCTTCACCATTCAAGGCATCGGCGGCACGTCGAAGACCATCGCCAGTGGCATCGAGCAGGTCAAGGCCTTGCTGCCTCAGGCCAATCAGGTGAAACGCGAGCCGGTCAGCGCTCGCCATCTGATCGTCGGCTTGCAATGCGGCGGCTCGGACGGTTACTCGGGCATCACCGCCAACCCGGCGCTGGGCAATGCCGTTGACCGTTTGGTAGCGGCCGGTGGCACCGCGATTCTTTCGGAAACCCCGGAAATCTACGGCGCCGAACACTTGCTGACGCGTCGTGCCGTGAGCCGCGAGGTGGGGGAAAAACTTATCGCGCGCATCCATTGGTGGGAAGACTACTGCCAGCGCATGAACGCCGAACTGAACAACAACCCTTCGGCCGGCAACAAGGCCGGTGGCCTGACCACGATTCTGGAGAAGTCCCTGGGCGCGGTGGCCAAGGCCGGTTCCAGCAATCTGGTGGATGTCTACCAATACGCCGAAGCGGTCCGGGCCAAGGGGCTGGTGTTCATGGACACGCCGGGCTACGACCCGGTGTCCGCCACAGGGCAGGTCGCCGGTGGCGCCAACCTGATCGCCTTCACCACCGGCCGAGGCTCGGCCTACGGCTGCGCGCCGGCACCGTCGATCAAGCTGGCAACCAACAACCGGGTGTTCGAACACCAGGAAGAAGACATGGACGTGAACTGCGGCGGCATCGCCGACGGTTCCACCAGCATTGAAGAGCGCGGCGCGTACATCTTCGAACAGATGCTGCGCATCGCTTCCGGCGAGCGCAGCAAGAGCGAACAGCACGGTTATGGGCAGAACGAGTTCGTGCCCTGGCAGATCGGTGCCGTGACCTGATTGACAGCCCTGCAACCTCCACAAGGCGAAAAGCACATGCAAGTTTCCGGATTCAACTTTATCGCGGGCCAACGTAGCGCCCTGGGCGACACTCTGGTTTATAGCGTCGATGCCCACACCGGCGAACAACTGCCCGGCGCATTCCATCAGGCGACTCTGGCCGAGGTCGATACAGCGGTGACGGCTGCCAGTGCGGCGTTCCCGTTGTTTCGCAACTTGCCCGCAGTACGCCGGGCCGAATTCCTTGAAGCCATCGCCGATGAACTCGACGATCTGGGCGAGGATTTCATCGCATTGACCTGCCGCGAAACCGCTCTGCCGAGCGCCCGTATTCTGGGTGAGCGCGGTCGTACCAGCGGCCAGATGCGTTTGTTTGCGCAAGTCCTGCGCCGTGGCGATTTCTATGGCGCACGCATCGATCAGGCGCTACCGGAGCGCACTCCGTTGCCGCGTCCTGACTTGCGTCAGTACCGCATCGGTGTCGGCCCGGTGGCGGTCTTCGGTGCCAGCAACTTTCCGCTGGCGTTCTCCACGGCTGGCGGTGACACCGCCGCCGCTCTGGCCGCCGGTTGCCCGGTGGTGTTCAAGGCCCACAGCGGCCACATGGCTACGGCCGAACGTGTGGCCGAAGCGCTGATCCGCGCTGTCGAACGCACCGGCATGCCGGCCGGCGTGTTCAACATGATCTTCGGCGCCGGCGTCGGCGAGGCGCTGGTCAAACACCCTGGCATTCAGGCCGTGGGCTTTACCGGTTCGCTGAAGGGCGGCCGTGCCCTTTGCGATATGGCGGCGGCAAGGCCACAACCGATCCCGGTGTTTGCCGAGATGTCGAGCATCAACCCGGTGCTGGTCTTGCCACAAGCCCTGGCCAACCGCAGCGCGTTGATTGCCAAGGAACTGAGCGCTTCGGTGGTGCAGGGCTGTGGTCAGTTCTGCACCAACCCCGGCCTGGTCATCGGCATTCGCTCGCCGGTGTTCAGCGCTTTCATCGAGCAACTGACCGGGCACATGGCCGCGCAGGCTCCGCAAACCATGCTCAATGCCGGCACCTTGAACAGCTACGGAAAAGGCTTGCAGGCGCTGCTGGCCCACCCGGGCATCAAGCATTTGAGCGGCCTGGCGCAGAAGGGCAATCAGGCGCAGCCGCAATTGTTCGAGGCCGATATCAGCCTGTTGCTGGAAAACGATGAACTGCTGCAGGAAGAGGTCTTCGGCCCTTGCACGGTGGTGGTTCAAGTGGCGGACAAGGCTGAACTGTTGCGCGCCGTCGGCGCCTTGCGCGGCCAGCTCACGGCCACGTTGCTGGCGGACAACGATGACCTGACAGCCTTCGGTGAAGTGTTCGGTGCGCTGGAAGTGAAGGTCGGTCGAGTGCTGCTCAACGGCTACCCGACCGGCGTCGAGGTGTGCGATGCGATGGTCCATGGCGGCCCGTATCCGGCCACGTCCGATAGCCGCGGCACGTCGGTCGGCACCCTGGCGATCGATCGTTTCCTGCGTCCGGTGTGCTACCAGAACGTGCCCGATGCGTTGCTGCCCGATGCCTTGAAAAACGCCAACCCGCTGGGCATTCAACGGCTGGTCGATGGCAAGCACAGCACTGCGGTGTTGAACTGAATACGGAGCAGCAAGCATGACTGAAGCAAAACGCTACGACGCACAAACGCTGACCACGTTCGTCGAGCAATTGTTCGAAAAGGCCGGGGCCGATGCCGAGGTCGCCCAAGTGGTGACCCGTGTGCTGCTCGAAGGTGAGCTGCTGGGGCATCGCACCCACGGCCTCAACCTGGTGAGCCGCTATCTCGGCGGCGTGCTCAGCGGGCAGGTCAAGGCCAGTGCCGGGTTACTGGAACAGGTCTCCGACAGCGGCATTTCGGCGCTGTTCGATGGCCACTATGTGCTCGGCCCGTATTGCGTCAGTCGCGCCCTGGACTGCGCGGCCAAGGGCGCCACGGCGCAGGGGATCGGTATCGCCGTGGTGCGCCGCGCTTCACACATCGGTTGCCTCGCCGCCTATCTGAAGCCCTTTACCGACCGTGGCCTGGTGGCCATGGTGTATTCCTCGGACCCGTCGGTTGGTTTGGTCTGCGCCCATGGCGGGATCGACCCGATCTACACGCCCAACCCGATTGCCGCAGGCATCCCGACCCGGGGCGAGCCGATCCTGCTGGATGTGAGCATGTCCACCGTCACCCTGGGGCTGATCGGCCAGTGCCGCGATGCTGGCAGCACACTGCCTCACCCGGTGCTGATGAGCAACGAAGGCCAACTGAGCGACAACCCGGCTGATTTCTTCACCACCCCACCGGGCAGCATCTTGCCGCTGGGTGGCCAGGCCTTCGGCCATAAAGGCTTTGCCCTGGCCATTCTGGTCGAGGCCCTGACCTCGGGGCTGGCCGGTCATGGCCGCAAGGACGGCCCGGACCAATGGGGCGCATCGGCGACGGCCGTGGTGATTGATCCGCGTTTCTTCGGCGGGCTGGATGCCTTCACCGACGAGAGTTCGTTCCTGAGCAAGCTGATCCTGGCCAGCCGCCCGGTGGACCCCGAGCGCCCGGTGCGCTTGCCGGGTCAGGCCGGCCTGAAGCTGCGTGAGCAAGCCCTGCGCGAAGGGGTGAGCCTGTCGCAGAAAGTGATCGACGACCTCAATCAGAGCGCCGTGCAGTTGCAGCTGCCAGCTCTTTCTCAATGACTGATAACGACAACAAGAGTGCAGACATGACAAACCAATCCACAGCACCAGCACCTCTGCCGTTGAGCAACAACGCCGCCGTCTTCAACACCGGCAGCTGGGTCGGGCGTGTCTGGCTGCCCGGCCAGGGACCGGCCGTGGTGCTGGTCAAGGCGGGCGCCGTGCACGATATCAGCGCCCATGTCGCGACCGTCTCGGCCTTGCTTGAAGTGGCAGACCCGGTGGCGTATCTGCGTGCGTTGCCCTTGGCCGAGGCCTTGATCGAGTTGCCGGCGTTGCTGGACAACAGCGACCCGAGCCGCCGCGACGAAAGCTTGCCATGGCTGCTGGCGCCGATTGACTTGCAGGCAGTCAAGGCTGCTGGCGTGACGTTCGCCGCCAGTCTGCTGGAGCGGGTGGTGGAAGAGCAGGCCAAGGGTGACCCGGCCAAGGCTGACGCGATTCGCGACACCCTGGCTAGCCGCATTGGCGCCGACCTTTCGCAAATCGTCCCGGGCTCGGCCCAGGCTGAAGCCTTGCGCAAAGTGCTGGTGGAGCAGGGCTTGTGGTCGCAGTATCTGGAAGTGGGCATCGGCCCGGATGCTGAAATCTTCACCAAGGCCCAACCGCTGTCGGCCGTCGGCCATGGTGCGGACATTGGCATTCACCCCAAGTCGAGCTGGAACAACCCGGAACCGGAAGTGGTGCTGGCGGTATCGAGCAACGGCACCATTCAGGGCGCCATGCTCGGCAACGACGTCAACCTGCGTGACTTCGAAGGGCGCAGTGCCCTGTTGCTGGGCAAAGCCAAGGACAACAACGCGTCGACCTCGCTGGGTCCGTTGCTGCGCCTGTTCGACGAAACCTTCAACCTGGATGACGTACGTAACGCGCAAGTGGATTTGCGCGTCGAAGGCCAGGACGGTTTCATCCTCGAAGGCCGCAGTTCCATGAGCCAGATCAGCCGCGACCCGCTCGACCTGGTTCAGCAGACGCTCAACGAAAACCATCAATATCCTGACGGCCTGGTGCTGTTTCTCGGTACCTTGTTCGCCCCCAAGCAGGATCGCGATCAACCGGGTAACGGTTTCACCCACAAGTTGGGCGATGTGGTGGTGATCAGCAACCCGCAATTGGGCAGCCTGAGCAACCGCGTGACCACCAGCGACCAGGCGCCGCAATGGGACTTCGGCCTGCGCTCGCTGATCGACAGCCTGAACCGGCGCGGTCTGCTTGAGGCAGCGGTGACGGCGCGCCAACCCTGATGCCAATAACTGTAGGAGCGAGCTTGCTCGCGAAGAACCTGAAGGCGCCGCTGGTTATCTGGCTTTACGCGTTTTCGTTCACGACCATCGCGAGCAAGCTCGCTCCTACAAGGGTTGCGTGCCAGCCCTGATTTTTCGGTACCGGGGATAAGGATCGCCGCGGCGCTGAAACCGCTGAAACCGCTGAAACAACAATAATAAAGGCCATCAGATGAACTCACTGAAGAAGTATCAAAGCATCACGGTTGTCTTCCTGCTATTGATCGGCATCGTCAATTATCTGGACCGTAGTGCGCTGTCGATTGCCAACACCTCGATCCAGAAGGACATGATGATCAGCCCTTCGCAAATGGGCATCCTGTTGTCGGCTTTCTCCATCGCCTACGCGTTTGCGCAGTTGCCGATGGGCCTGATCATTGACCGCTTGGGCAGCAAGATTGCACTGGGTGCGTCGTTGCTGGCCTGGTCGGTGGCGCAGTCGACGTTCGGCATGGTCAATAGCTTCGCCGGCTTCATGGGCCTGCGCGTGCTGCTGGGGATTGGCGAGGCTCCGATGTTTCCTTCGGCGGCCAAAGCCTTGTCCGAATGGTTCGATGCGAACGAGCGCGGCACACCGACCGGGATCGTCTGGTCGTCGACTTGCCTGGGCCCATGCCTGGCGCCGCCGTTGCTGACGCTGTTCATGGTCAACTTCGGCTGGCGCGGGATGTTCATCATCACCGGCGCCATCGGTATCGTCCTGGCCTTGTGCTGGCTGACCTTCTACAAGAGCAAGGCGCAGTACCTGGCCGAACTCGCGGCTGAAGGCAAACCGTTGCCGACCGAGAAAAAAGCTCAGGTGCAAGCCGTCGATTCGCAGGCACCGAAGGTCTCGTACTTTGCCGGCTGGCTCGACCTGTTCAAACACCGCAGCACCTGGGGCGCGGTACTGGGCTTCATGGGTGTGATCTACATGCTGTGGCTGCACCTGACCTGGTTGCCGGGTTACTTCGAACGCGAGCACGGCATGAACCTGTACAAGACCGCGTGGCTGGTGTCGCTGGCCTATGGTTTCGGCGCGGTGGGCACTATCGTCGCCGGGCGTTTCTGCGACATGTTGGTCCGCCGTGGCATGAGCATCCTGGCCAGTCGCAAGTTCGGCGTGATCACCGGCCTGGTGCTGGCGGCGCTGTTCACCTTGCCGCTGTCGTTTGTCACGGGCCTGACCGGTTGCATCATCCTGCTGTGCCTGGCGCTGTTCAGCATCAACATGGCCAGTGCCACGGCCTGGATGATCGTCAACACCATCGTCGATAGCCGCCGTGTTGCCTCGTTCGGTTCGATCCAGAACTTCGGCGGCTACATTGCCGGTTCGGTCGCGCCGATCGTCACCGGTTTCAGCATCCAGTACTCGGGCTCGTTCAACACTGCGTTCATGATCAGTGCGGTGGTCGCGCTGTGCTCGGCGCTGGCTTACTACCTGTTGCTCAACGCACCGATCGGCAGTGCCGAACCTGCACCTGAGCACATTGTGGGGGTGACTGAGTAAGAGGTCTCGACCACCAATTCCCGGAGACGAAAAAGCCCTGCATAGTCAGGGCTTTTTCGCATAAAAAAGGTGCTGGTCTGTCACTGCCGGGCAAGATCAGTAGCCGGGGGCTTACTCAACGAGCGGTACCACTGCGCGTAGGGCGTGTTGAGAACTTGTCGCCTGTTGAGGTCTGGGCTGCCATCTTCCCACCAGACAGGGCCTCGCTCTCCTAGCGCGACTTTGGCTTCCTGTATTTGAATCCTGGCCAGTTTTATCTGGTCGGAATCGCCCGTGGCCTTCGCAGCCTTGACCTCACGTCGTGCAGCCATGAGATCGTTTACGAGGCGTTGGCGAACGTCTTCAGTCAGCGATGGATTGGAACAGCGCCACAACTGACCGTTGACGACGAAATAGCGACCATCAGGTGTAGTGGGATTCATGTTGCGATAGAGCATGGACTTTACGCAATGTTCCATCGAGCTGACTGAAAGGCCTTTGGGGCGGTCGATTCTATAGTCGAGCGGAAATTCGGCGACTTCTCGTCAGACGTTGTGAACCTATTCCGAAACCGACTGCTCCACCAAGAAATATCCGGGTGGGCCAATGTGATGAACGCCTTCAAAGACCTGCTGACACCTGCTCAAGAGGTGAGACTGCGTGCCCTTGATGCCTGGCATCGCGCTCTGGAAAACAGACAGTTGCGCATGGATTGTCCTGATGCCTACCACGACGAACTGCTTCGTCAGTCCGACGAGATGGATCGGCTGGGTATCGTGACCTGGACTGAATGGCGAGATCTGCGAATGGAAGCAGACCAAGCGTATCTGCGTGCAGTCGCTGGTGAGGACTATCACTGAGACGTTCTGACATGGCTTGAAAACTGCTCATCCACCACTGACTTTCCAGTGTTTGACATCATCGGCAAAGACCATCTGCTTCATCTCGTGAGCGATGCCGTAAGCCAGGGACTCGTGCGCGGCGATTACCTTTTCCTCGGCTGACAGGCAATGGAAAATATCGAGTTTGGTCGCCGCATCAGCGGTTTCCAGCGAGTAAATCTGGACATAGCGTGCGAGGTCATTGTCGAGGCTCGACAGGTATTCGCGCAGGCGTTGGTGGTCAACGGATTTCTGGCTGAAATACCAGTTCATCGGGTGAATCAGGAAGCGCGAATGGGGTGAAGTAATGCGCCGCCCTGCTGCCAGAAACATGATGATGCCCATCGACTCGATGTTCCCGGCATTGATCGCACACAGTGGCACAGGCAACGACTTCAGAAAGGTGTAGAGGGTAAAGCCGAAGTTTGTGCTGCCGCCGGATGTGGACAGGTTCAGCAGCAACGACGTAGCGCCTTGATCTATCGCTTCAAGGCAGCAATCCCTGAAGCGTTCGGTTGTTGCCTGGTCGATCTGACAGTGAAAGTGCACGATATGCTCGGTCATCGATTGATCTCCCAAATTCGGCGTTTGTAAACCTTCTTTTGAGCTAGACAGTCTAGTAAATATTCACCGTTTTTTAGCGAAATAAACGGCTTGAATCGCGCGTGTCGACAATCCGTGCCGCCAGTCTAAAGCCTTTGCTTTCAATGGAACTAACGATGCGAATCCACTCGTCGCAAGCTTGCTGTTTTTTCCAAACTTTCGATTTTCTGCATCCTCCGAATTACACGGGCAAACGCTCGTACTAACGATGTAAGAGGTGAATGAAAATGGCCAATACAGGAAATAACAATCCCGGCAATTTTTCCAATGACCGAGACAAGGCTTCTGAAGCGGGCAAGAAAGGCGGTCAGGCTTCAGGCGGAGAAAAATCGCGCGATGCCGATCGTATGTCAGGAGGTGGGCAAGGCAATCGTGGCGGCGAATTTGCTGACGATAAGGAAGGCATGAACAAACCCGGGCAAAAAGGTGGACAGGCATCGGGTGGGCGGCAATCAGGCAACGCTGATCAATCCACTGGCGGTGGTCAGAGAACCGGTCGCGGCGGCAACTTTGCCGATGACCCGAATAAAGCCTCTGAAGCCGGACGCAAGGGAGGTGAACACAGCGGCGGCGGAGGCCGTAAATCCTGATGCCGCGTGAGCCTCATCAAGCCCCGAGTTCTTTTCGGGGCTTGCTAGCATGGCGCTATGCTGCCACGCAAAAAAAAGAGGCTGATCGGTGAGCCATCTGTCGGTTTACATTGGCTGCGCAGGCTGGAGCGTGGGGCGTGAACAGGCAGCGTTGTTTCCTGTTGAAGGCACGCATCTGCAGCGCTACGGCTCACAATTGAACGGCGTTGAAATCAACAGCTCATTCTATCGACCGCACCGTTATCAGACTTACGCCCGCTGGGCCGAGTCGGTGCCGCAAATGTTTCGGTTTTGCGTAAAAGTACCCAAGCACATCACCCACGAACTGCGTTTAGTGAACTGTGAACAGCCACTGGACGAATTCCTTGGTCAATGCTGCGGATTGGGTGAGCGTTTGGGTGGCTTGCTGGTACAGCTACCACCGTCGCTGGTATTTGACGAATTGGTTGCAGAAAGCTTCTTCAGGGTGCTGAAGGCGCAATATTCCGGGGCGGTCATTCTGGAGCCCCGGCACGAATCCTGGGTGGGTGCCGCCTCTTTGCTGATGGAGTATCGGATTACCCAGGCGGCAGTCGATCCGTCACGCATCAGCACCGACTCATTACCGGCCGGAGCACCTGAAGTGCAGTATTGGCGACTGCATGGTTCGCCGCGCATTTACTACAGCGCCTATGACCAACCCTATTTGCAGAACCTTGCGAATCAACTGCGGCTTGCAGCTGCCGAGGGCGTGACCGTCTGGTGCATTTTCGACAACACGGCGAGCGGTGCAGCGCTGCGCAATGCGTTGGAACTGTCGACGTGTCACTTGCCTCTGAACATCAAGAACACCCCATAGCAAGTTCAGAACCGGAGAATGGGCCATGAGCAGCTCCGCCATCTTTGAAAATCTGCTGGACGCGTTTGCTTCTCGGCCCGCGACTCCCGCGCCGGACAGTGCGCTACAACAGATGATGCAGGAACTCATCGACTGCGGATCAACAGTCCTGCCTATGCCTGGACAAGGTCAAACGCTGGAACGATGGCGGATGTTGGCCGCTGTCGCCGCGAGCGATCTGGCCTTGGTCAAGTTGTTCGAAGGCCATACCGATGCGCTGGCGATCATGACGGAGCTTGAACCCGATACACCCATCGCCACCGGTGCTTGGGGCACTTGGGCTGCCGAACCGCATTTTGCCCGGGTCAACATCGTTGATCGCCAGGCAGATCAGGTGTACTTGCAGGGGCGCAAAGCCTGGTGTTCCGGTGCGCCCATGCTAGATCGGGCACTGTTGACCACCTGGGATGAGCAACATCGTCCACAACTGGTCGCGGTGGATTTGCGTCAGTCGGGCATCAGCACTGTGGGTGAAAGTTGGCAGGCAGTTGGCATGGGCAGTACGGCCAGCGTTGATGTCGCGTTCGAAGGTGCGTTGGGTCGATGTGTGGGATTACCCGGTCAGTATGTGGGTCGACCCGGTTTTTGGCAGGGCGGCGGGGGCATCGCGGCCTGTTGGTACGGCGCGGCCTGTGCGCTTGCCGGTTATCTTCGCGAACACTGTGGTCAGCCCCATCACGATGCGCATGCCGCCGCTCACCTTGGCGCTGTCGATGCAGCGTTGTGCGCGGCCTCGGCGTCCTTGAGGGAAACCGCAACGTGGATCGATGCCAACCCTCGGCGGTCGGCTGAGATACCTGTGCGGCGATTACGTGCCCAAGTGGAAACAACGGTCAACAGCGTGCTTGAGCATGTGGGGCGCGCACTCGGTGCCACGCCATTTTGTCGTAACGCTCACTTCGCCCGGCTCGGCGCCGATCTGCCGGTGTTCATCCGGCAAAGTCATGCGGAGAAAGATCTTGCGGCGCTCGGCGAACTGATCGCAGCGCAACCCGTTGATGGGTGGATATTGTGAAGTGCGCTGAAGCGGAAAATCTCATCCGTGGCGCGGGTACGACGCTGGCTGAATGGCAGACCAGCCACTCGCTGGCGTGTGTGCCGACCATAACCCACCAGCAATTGATCCCCACGGGCCATCGCCTGATTGTGATCGCCCCTCACCCTGACGATGAAGTCCTCGGCTGCGCAGGCATCCTGGCCGGGATGAGGGACCGGGAGGCCGACGTATTGATGCTTGCGGTCACCGATGGCGAAGCCAGTCATCCATGTTCGCAGGAGTGGACACCGTCACGACTTCGTCAACAGCGTCCACTGGAAAGCTTGCGCGCCGTCGACTGCTTGGGGCTCGATGCCAATGCTTTGGGCTGGCAACGATTGGGTTTCCCGGATAGCGCTGTAGCCGGGCAGGAAGACCAGTTGGTCGAGCGACTATTGGAAGTCATACGCCCGGGAGATCGGTTGATTTCGACCTGGCGACTCGATGGACATTGCGATCACGAAGCGACCGGCAGGGCGGCGGCCTTTGCGGCGTCACAGCGCAACGCCTGTTTGATCGAAGTGCCGATCTGGGCATGGCACTGGGCGCGACCAAACGACTCAAGAATTCCCTGGGCGCGAGCACGCAAGTTGATGCTCGATGCGCCGGTAATGGCGAAAAAGCGCCGCGCTATCAACGCCCATGTCTCTCAGGTCACTACAGATGGCCAAACCCCGGCAGTGCTTGATCAACAAACTATCGAACGACTGTTGCAGCCCTTTGAACTGGTGTTTCTATGAGCATGTCGCCTGATTACTTCCAACAACTGTTCAACGCCAGTGACGACCCTTGGTCTTTCCGTACGCGCTGGTATGAAAAACGCAAACGTGACCTGATGTTGGCAACGCTGCCACGCCAGCGTTATCAGCGCGTTTTCGAACCCGCCTGCGCCAACGGTGAGCTGAGTGCGATGCTGGCCGAGCGCTGTGAGTCGATGCTGTGTCAGGACCTCAATGACAAGGCCGTGACGCTTTCACAACATCGATTGAGTCAACTCCCCCACGTTCGCGTCGAGCAGGCGAGCATTCCAGAAGACTGGCCCCACGGCCTGTTTGATCTGATCGTATTGAGCGAAGTCGGGTACTTTCTTGATGCCAAGGCGTGGCATCAGGTGATCGAAAAAACATTGCTCAGCCTGAGCCCGGAGGGTGGCGTGCTGGCTTGTCATTGGTTGCACCCGATTGACGGGTGTTCACAGGATGGCCGCGACGTTCATTCGGCACTTGCGGAGCGCCTGCGCCTGCATCGTCTGGTCCGTCATGAAGAAGCAGATTTTGTCCTCGAATACTGGAGCCGCACGCCGCATTCGATTGACCTTGCCGAGACCTGCGACTAGCTACAGCGCCAACGACTTCAGGTAATCGCCAAACCCTTCCCGGCAACGGCAGTTTTTGCGCGCGCTGGTCGTCACCCGATTGCTCGCTGTCCACATGATGCTTGCGCCGCTACGCTCCAGATCGGCCACCAGTTGCACGTCTTCGTGAGCAGGCAGGGACTGAAAGCCTCCAGCCTTGCGATAAGCCGCTGAGGAGACGCCAAGATTTGCGCCATGGATATGCCGGTGTCCGTCAACGGTGTGGTAACTGGCGTGGTAGCGCTCACGCACTCTCTGTGGATGTTCAGACCAGTCGCTGACTTCAACCAGACCGCAAACAGCATCCACGTTGAACCTGATTTGGTCGGCCAGCCACGCATCCGGTACGACGGTGTCGGCATCGGTGAACGCCAGCCAGCGAGCGTCCGCTCCCAACAGGTGCTCGGCTCCGTGCGCCCGGGCTTTTCCAACGTTACGATGCGTGCAGGTCAACGTCATCACGCCGTAGGATTGGGCGATGTGCAACGAAGTGTCCGTGCAGTCGTCGAGAACGATCAGGATTTTTACCTCTTCATTGCCCAGGTCCTGGTGAAAAGCCGCCTCCAGCAGTGACTCGATGCATCTGTTCAACAGCCGCTCTTCATTGTGTACCGGGACAATGACTCCGATCATTTGACGATCTCCATGCTGCCTGCACTTATTACCTGGCTATCCGATGTCGACCGGCACGCATGACGATTGGTTGCAATGAATGTGAAGAGCGGAGTGATGGTTTCTCAGGCATCGATCCGCATGGAAAAAGCCCGGCATTCAGCCGGGCTCTTTTCAAATCGCAGCGCATCGAAATCACTCGCGCCTCACGGCCGCCAGATCCCGACATCCTTCGCATCCACTGCCTTGCGCAGCAAGCCCGCGGCAAAAAACGCATCGGCAATTTTCTGTTGTTCGCCCAACTCGTCGCTCTTCACCGGCTGTACCTGATAGCTGCGATGGCTGTTGGCGGTCTCGACCGTGTCCAGGCCAAGGTTGCCCCACAGCGGACTCAACACCTGAGCCGCGTCGCGCGGATTGGTTTTTACCCACTTGCCGGTTTTCTCCAGTTGGTCGTAGACCGTCTTGAGGACTTGCGGGTGCGCTTTTGCGTAGCTGGTGCTGGTCAGGTAGTAGCGTTTGTAACTGGCCAGGCCTGCGCCGTCCGCCAGGGTGCGGGTCGGCAGTTGCTGTTGGGCGCTGGTGAGGAAGGGTTCCCAGGTGACCCAGGCATCGACCTTGTTGTTCTCGAAGGCGGCGCGGCCGTCGGCGGGCGACAGGTAGGCAGGCTGGATATCCGAGAACGCCAGGCCGGCTTTGGTCAGGGCGGCGATCAGCAAATAGTGGCTGCCGGCGGCTTTGGTGACAGCCACTTTCTTGCCTTTCAGATCCGCCAATTGACGCAGGGACGAGTCCTTGTGCACGACGATGGCCTGGGCCAAAGGCGAGGGCGCCTCCTGGGCAAAGTAGGTCAACTTGGCCTGCGCGGCCTGGGCGAAGATCGGCACGGTGTCCGCCACGTCGGCGCTGATGTCGACGTTGCCAACATTCAGCGCCTCCAGCAGTGGCAGGCCGCTTGGAAACTCATGCCAGCTCACGTCGATGTTCTGTTGCGCGAGGGTTTTATCCAGGGTGCCTTGGGTCTTCAGCAGGGTGATGAGGGTCGACGACTTCTGGTAGCCAATCCTCAGCGTTTCCCGGGCCTGGGACGGCAATGCGAAGGACAGGGCCAAGGCCACGACCAGGCCGGTCAGCAGCGGACGGCGGAATTTAGCTTGAGCATTATTGTGGGGGTTCGACATGGCACGCTCACTGTTCGGCAAGAAAGAAGGGCTATCTGCAATCAAGCATA
The DNA here is from genome assembly GCF_054070755.1 of Pseudomonas sp. SDO5591_S426. NCBI lineage: Bacteria > Pseudomonadati > Pseudomonadota > Gammaproteobacteria > Pseudomonadales > Pseudomonadaceae > Pseudomonas > Pseudomonas sp. SDO5591_S426. Next base: position 15,494 of record NZ_JBSVXD010000110.1, read on the forward strand.
TGGTTCTAAAAACCAATTTATAAATAATCTTTAAGCATTAGCTTAGTGACTTCCGCAAGGGCATCAGAACGCGTACTGCAAGCGGGTGTAGTAGTAACCCCCGGTGAAACCGAAGGGCGAGTAACTGCCCCAGTTATCGCCGAACGAAGAGTTGGGCACGCCGATGTGATCGGGGTATTTGTCGAACAGGTTCTGTGCGCCGACGGCGACGGTCAGTTGCTTGGTCAGGGCGTAGGCCACGTCGAGGTCAGTAATCCATTTGGCCGAATACTCGCGGTCCAGGCTCGGATCGGCGGAGCTGTTGACCTCGGTGTAGGTGCCATAACGGGTCAGGCGCAGGTTGACGTCGAAGTCTTGGATCGCCCAGTCGGCGGAGAAAATCGCCTTGCTGCTGGGGGAGGTTTTGGTGATCAGCGCACGGGCCTGGCGACCGAGCAATTGATAGCTGCTGTTCAGCGCCGTGAGTTGCGACGGGGTGTCGTTGACGCTGAGGATTTGCGTGTGGTTGTAGTTCAGCGCCGCAGTCCATCGCACAGAGCCGAAGCTGTTCAGGTTCTGTCGGTAGTTACCCACCACATCGACGCCCGAAGTGCGCGTGCTGGCGCCATTGCTGAAGAACTGCGCCCCGGCGGTGGCCGGCACGCCGATGCTGTCGAGCAGGGCGGCGACGCCCGGGCCCTGGAAGCGCTCGCTCAGAACCAGGCGATCACGCAGGTTGATCACGTAGCCGTCCACGGTCAGGCTCAGGTCTTCACTCGGGGTCAGGGCGAAGCCGAGGCTGAAGTTGGTCGAGCGCTCGGGTTTCAGCGCTTCGGCACCCAACGCCTGGGCGCCGACGGAGTCCACCGGCAGAATCACGTAGTTGTAGGACTGGTAGACGCCGTTGATGGTGTCGAAACCGGTCGACCGTGCGGTGAAGACTTCGTTGGCCAGCGAGGGCGCGCGAAAGCCGTTGCTGATGGTGCCGCGCACCGAAAACACCGGGTTGAATTCGTAGCGGGTGCTGAGTTTGCCGCTGCGTGTACTGCCCACGCCTTCGTTGTAATGCTCGTAGCGTGCAGCGACGCCCAGATACCACTGCTCGACGGGGTAGAAGCCCAGGTCGATGTAAGTGGCGACGTTGTTGCGGCTGACTTTTTGCTCGTCGTCAGGGGTGATGCCGTTGGTGACCTGCGCACCCGGATCGGGGCGTTGTCCGGCGCGGGGATGGCCGACGGGGAACACGTAGCCGCCGTCAATGTAAGAGGCTTCGGAGCCGGCGCGCGTCTCGTAGCCGTCACGTCGATGCTCGAAACCGAAGGCGACATCCAGTGGCTTGGCCAGGCCGATGTCGTAGCTGTTCTTCAGGTCGAAGTTGCTGGTCCATTGATCGGCGATGTAGACGCCGGAGGTGAATTTGTTCGGCGTGTTTTCCCCCAGAGACGGGTTCTGGTTGTCGTAGGTGCGCTGCTTGGCGTAGTTGCGTCCGTAGGTGCTGCTCAGGTCCCAGGCCCAACCGCCGATGCCGATATCGTCGCCCCTGGCGCCGAAGGCTGACTGGAAGTCGGTCTCGTTGATCAGCCAGTAAGGGCTGTAGCCGTCGGGAAAACCGTTGGGGCCGGTGGTAATGGTGTTGCGCCCGCTGGGCAGGCGGAAGTTCTGGCCGTCGTTGTTTTCACGGGTGGCCAGGGTCGAGAACGAGTAGAGCGTGACCGCATCGCTCAGTGGCAGGTCGAGGTTGTAGGCGACATCCGCCAACTGGCTGCGCGGCAAGCCGTAGCCTTTATAGGTGTGGTGGCTGGCCGTGGCCTCGCGCGGATCGGGCGAACCGTCCGCCAGTGGATAGTAATGCGAGCTGTAGCCGTTGCTGCCGGCCTTGTTGTCGCGCTCCTGATAACGGGTGTCGAGCGAGACGTTGAGCACGCCGGCCTCGCCGACTTCAAAACCATAGTTGAGCGCTTCCGTTCCGGTGCCGCGCTTGCCGTCGTAGTTCTGCCCCAGCGTGGTGTCGGAACTGCCGCCCGTGGTCTGCTTGAGGATGATGTTGATCACCCCGGAAATCGCATCCGATCCGTATTGGGCCGCCGCGCCATCGCGCAGCACCTCGATATGATCGATGGACGCCACCGGAATCAAGTCGAGGTCGCTGGGTGCCGCGCCGCTGTTGATGCCGTTGATGTTCAATGTCGCACTGGTATGCCGACGCTTGCCGTTGACCAGAACCAACACGTGGGACGCGGTCAGGCCACGCAGGGTGGCCGAACGCACGACACCGCTGGCATCCCAACCCGCACGGTCAGGCAGGTTGAATGACGGAATAAATTTACTCAGCGCCTCCAGCAGGCTCGGTTTGCCCACTGAGCGCAATTGTTCGCCGGTCACCACATCAATCGGCGTCGGGCTGGTGGTGACGGTGCGTTGTTCGGCGCCGCGGTTACCGGTGACGACCACGGTATTGAGGGTTGGCGAACTGGTTTCGGCGGCCTCGATGCTGAACGAGGCGAGGCCGCAGGCAATAGACAACGGTACTAATAAAGGACGATAGGAAGGCGCCGTTCGGCGCGCTGGGCAGTTGAGCATGAACGTGAAGCTCCTGAATGGCGGGTGAATTCCGTGTCACTTCTTGCGAGCGGCGACGGCTTCGATTTCGACCAGGCCGCCGGGCAGCGGCAGGGCCACCACCTGAATGGCGGTGCGTGAAGGTTTGTTCGGTTGCGCGGCACTGCCGAAGAACGGCGTGTAGCCTTCCTGCAATCCGGCGAAGTCGAGCTTGCCGCCCTTGGCCGGATCACCCACCAGGTACACCCGCAGTTGCACCACATCGCCGAGCCCCAGACCCTGGCCTTCCAATACGCCCTTGAGCTTGTTAAGGATCGAAGTGGTCTGGGTCGCGGTGTCGCCGTACGCGGCAAAAGAGTCTTTCGCGGCTTTCGGGTCGTGCAGGTCGGCCAGCAGGCCACTGACGAACAACAAATCGGTTTGCGCCGGCACCGACACCGCCAGTGAGATCGGGAAATTCGAGTTGGGCAGGGCGATGCGTTTGATCTCGTCGGCATGGCTGGCGAGTGCGGTGGCGGTCATGAGCAGTCCTGTCAGCAAAGTGATGGTTTTCATCGTTCAGTCCTTTTATTGGGTGAGTCAGGCGGCTACGCCCGGTTGGTTGCGTTCGGCATGCCGGCCGATCAGCGAAACGATGCGCCGTGCCGAGTCGGCGGCGCTGTTCTGCCAGATGCCGACGCCGCCATGGGCCAGGGCATCGCTGGCCAGATAGGTGCGGCCCTGTGGTTCATTGAGAATCTGGTAGGCGCTTTCGCCGACTTCGTCGTTGACGATCCACGGGCCCTTGCTGAACGGCACTTTGGCCCAGTTGATGGCCACCGGTTTTTGCAGCTTGGTGCTGTGTCCGGGGTGCAGCAGTTCCACGGCTTGGCGGGATGAGGCGAACTGTTCGGCGAGGGATTTCTTGCTGAAAGCCTGGGCCGATTCGCTGGTGTTGTAGGCGGCGACCAGAATGCCCTGGGCACTGTTGAGGCGATCGCTGGGGTACCACAGGCCTTTGACTTCATGGTCGAGGTAAGACAGGCCGCCGTAGATGTTGAAGTCGGTTTCCCAGAACCGTGGCGACTGCCAGGCCACCTTGTTCGCCTGATCGCTTTGCGCGGTGAGGATCGCTTGCTTGAACGGCTGGCTGAAGTTGCTCGGCAGCTTGGCCAGCAACGGCAGCGGTACCGTGACGATGGCGTAATCGGCGTTCAGGGTTTGCGTGGCACCGGTCTTGCGATCACGGTAGGAGATGCGGCTGCCTTGCTCGGAGGTCTGGATATCACTCACTTCGGCATTGAAGCGCACCGCGTCCTTGACCTTGTCATAGAACGCGTAGGGAATTCGGTCCATGCCGCCGACCGGTTGGAACATGGTCGAGGAAAATTCCGGAATTTCATCGAACACCAGCGCGCCCCAGAGTTTCGGGTTGAGCAGGGTTTGCAGTTCCAGCGGCGCGCGAGTGAGGCCGGTCTGATCGCCGGCACCGGGCACCCGTGTGTAGCCCGAACGCACCGAGCCCTTGTATTTGAAATCGGCGTTGAGATCGCCATAGACCTTGAGGAAATTCAACAGCGCCTGACGGTCGTCGGCGGTCAAATCCTGGTCCAGGGCTTTGCGGCTGACGGTCCGCGCCAGCAGCTCGGACAGTTGCCCACGGGTATCGTTGACCGCCTGGCGCAACTGGAACGCCGGTTTTTTCGGGTCCGGCAAGGCCAGTGCGTTGCGGCTGCTGTTGACCAGCACTTGCAGCTCCACGCCCAGTTCGCGGCAGTAGCCGAGGATGGTCTGATGGTGGCTGGGGATGCGTGCGGGACCGGCGTTGAAAAACTGCCCGTCATCGAAGTCGACGGTCTGGCTGACGCCATCGTCGAAATCGATTTTGCTGCCCCGACGCAACGTCCAGTTGCGTCCGCCCACCCGTTCACGGGCCTCGAGAATGGTCACGGTAAAACCCGCCTTGCGCAGTTCATAGGCGCTGACCAGTCCGGAAATGCCGGCGCCGACGATCACCACCTGTTTGCCTTTGCCACTGCTGCCCAGTTGCAGCGGATTGAAGGTCGATGCCACGGCCTGAGGCGTCAGCCCCAACGCACCGAGGGCGCTGACAGCGGCGGAATAGCCACCGACGGCGGCAATGCGGGAAATCAGTTCCCTGCGAGTGAAAGCCATAGTGATGCTCCTTGGATCTTGCTTTGAAAATTCCCTGTAGGAGCTGCCGCAGGCTGCGATCTTTTGATCTTGATCTTGAAAGGCAACAT
>NZ_JBSVXD010000111.1:0-19993 GCF_054070755.1 Pseudomonas sp. SDO5591_S426
ACAAGAATCTTGGTTGAACACAAATTCTGTGAACAATAAAAAAACCTGTGGGAGCGGGCTTGCCCGCGATGAGGCCGGTCCAAACGACAAAAATCTATTGCCCTGAACGCGCCGGCAACAGCTTCAACGTACTGCGGGTATTGGCCGTCACCTCTTCATCATTGAGATGCGCCTGGTAGTAAACCCCTTCGATATACGCCTCGGCCTGATCCTCATAGTGACTGTCAAACAGCACGCCGCTCTGGCCAACCGGGTTGACGGTCAGGCTGTGGGTCGGGTCGGCGAAGTCGATCAGGCGCCGGGTCGACGGGCCGTAGGTCACCGGCCACGGGGCCGGGCCAATCTTGGCTGACAGGTTGTTCGGTACTTCATGGCTGCCGGGCGCTGCAAACGGGCCGACGTTGAACAGACGATCCAGCGGCTTTTGCTGGCCCAGCGGATGACCATGGGTCAGGGTGTGCGCGTTGCCCCACTGCCATTGCGCGAAATCCGCGCCGAGGGTGGTCGTGAGGTGGGTGATGCTGGCCTGCCAGGCAGCCTTGACCGTATCGGCGCGGGTTTCCTTGCCGAGGGTGTTGCGGTTGTCCCACCACGGTGAATCGGCGTTTGCCGCCAGGCGCGGGAGCGCTGCGTCGATCACGCGGGTCGAGAGCAGGGTTTCGAAAAAGTCGTTGCCCAGCTCATCGTGCATTGCCGCGTCGGCGAGGTTGAACAGAAATTGGTTGAACACGGTGGCGTTTGTGGATTCGAGAGGGTAATCGCCTTTCCACTGCGCCAGTTGCTCCACCAGTTTGAGTTCTGCAGGATCGCTGACCACTTCACGCAACACCGGTAGCAGTGGCGCCAACAAGCGCGGGCCGTAACCGGTGGTGGTGCCCAGTTGCAGCTGCTGGCTGGCATCCAGATCCCACTTGATCGCCTTGTCGCTGAGTTGCTGATTAAGCTGCTGGCCACGGTCGGCCAGGTTGTAATAGCCGGGGATTTCCATGCCCGTCGCCGACACAGGCTGGAAGTTGGCCGAGACGATATAGCCCCGCGCCGGGTTCTCTTCCTGCGGGTTGGCGCTGAACGGGTAGAAACCGTCCTTGTCCGCCTCGGCAGTGCTGCCGTCGAGGATGAACCACGGCTTCACCCCGGCAGGCCGCTTGGGCAATTGCGCCGCCGCCCACCAGCCGATGTCGCCCTTGGCGTTGGCCCAGACCACGTTCAGCCCCGGCGCCTGAATCTTGGCCGCAGCACTGCGGGCCTTGGCCAGGGTGTCGGCGCGGTTGAGTTGATAGAAGCCTTCAAGGATCGGGTTCTGGCTTTCGAGAAAACCCCACCACATGGCGATCGGTGTTTTGCCGACGCTGTTGCCCAGCGCATCGTTGACGATCGGACCATGGGGCGACTGACGCAGCACCAAGGTGACGGGCGCCTGGCCCTTGACCGCGATCTGCTGTTCGCTGCTCACCATGTCTACCCATTTGCCGCGATACCAGACCTGATTGGGATTGGCCGGGTTGACCTTCTCGGCGATCAGGTCGAGGTCATCGTTCTGGAACATGGTGATGCTCCAGCCGAAGTCGCGGTTCATGCCCAGCGAGGCGAACGGCATCAACGCCTGATAGTGGCCGTAGAGCTCGAAGCCCGGTGCCGAGAGATGCGCTTCGTACCACACTGACGGCGCGGAAAAGCGGATGTGCGGGTCACCTGCCAGCAGCGGCTTGCCGCTTTTGGTGCGATTGCCGGCCACGACCCAGGCATTGCTGCCCTCGAACTGCGGCAGGCCGTTGTCGGCCAAGGCCTGCTCGCTGAGACGGGCGAGGGCGTTGAGATCCTTCCAGTCGGCGCTGGCGAGAACCGGCCCGGTGACGCTGTGTTGCTTCGCCAGCACGCCTTTGGGCTGCCAGTCGAGATCGAACACGTTCAAGTAATCGGCGCCGAGTTGGTCGCGCACGTAGGTCAACAGCGGTTCGGTGCGAAACGCCGCGGCAAAACTGTAGGCCATGTAACCGGCGATGCTGATGGTGTCCTGGGCGGTGAACGGGCGCTTCTGAATGCCCAGCACATCGAACTCCACGGGTTTGGCGTGGCTGTCCTGATACTGGTTGATGCCATCCAGATACGCCTGCATGGCGATGAAGGTCGGTGATTGCTTATCAAGATTCGCCAGATAGGTTTCGGCGCGTTCGCGAATGCGCAGGCTGCGCATCAGCTTGTCGGTGTCGAGCAGCTTCGGCCCGAGCACTTCGGCCAACTCGCCACGGGCGAGGCGACGCAGGACTTCCATCTGGAACAACCGGTCCTGGGCGTGGACATAGCCGAGCGCGCGGTACAGGTCGGGTTCGTTTTCGGCGCGAATATGCGGGATGCCGCGCTCGTCGTAGCGCACGGTGACCGAGCCTTGCAGGTGTTGCAGTTCCACCATGCCCTGGCGTGTCGGTTGCTTGCTGTAGACGTACCAGCCGCCGGCTGCGGTGAGCGCGACAATCAGCAGACCGAGAGCGGTCAGGCTTCGTTTCATGGTGACTCCTTGTTGTTATGAGTGGCAGCAGTTCCCTGGTGCCACTGTTTAACACGGCTCACCGAATTGGCCCATCACCCGTAGGAGGGATTCGTATTGCTGCGTTTTTCCCTACTTCGACGTATCGACCGGCCACGGGCAGTAACAACCCACCGCCAGTGTGTGCGTGGCACTCACCGGGCGGCCCTGGTTCAGCGCTTGCAGGATCGGCTCGATAAAACTGTTACTGGAATTGCAGGTCAGGCCTTCGCTGTACGGGCCGAAGTACGCCAGTTTGCCGCTGCGATCCCAGATCGCCACGGCGGGGCTGGCGGGGATTTGCTCGGAACCGGGCAGGACCGTGATGGTTTTCAGGTTGCTCAAGGTGCTCGGCAACTGACCGTGGCTGCCGGGCTTTTGCACGGAGTAGAACTCGACACCTTGCGGACCATACTGCTCGACCAGTTCGCTGAGGTGCTGCTGATTGCCGACATTGCACGGACAGGCCGGGTCCCAGAAGTGCACGAGGCGAATGGCGCCGGGGCCGGCAAGCGTGTCGGGCAGGCGCAGCGGATCGCCGGAGAACACCGCCGTGTGTTCGCTGAATGCGCGCAGGTAGCGTCCTTGAAACCAATCGTAAGCCGCCCACAACACGCCGGCGCACAACAGAGCGAGCAGGCTGATAAACACGGTGGCACGAACGGGCGAGCGCATAGGGTCAATCCTCGAAGGTCGGCTAGCTTGCCATGCTTGCCGCGACAGATGAATATCGCAGATCCATAAACCCTGTTTCGTGTTCTGGAATCGTCCATGTCTGCCACTTTCGACCCTGATCATCTGCGCGCAAGCCTGCGGCCATTGGCCGAGGGACAGCCGTTGTCAGCGGAGGCGCAGGCCTATCAGCGGTTCTACGGTCTGGATTTTTCCTCGCGCCATGTCCGCAGTGGGCTGGGGCGTTTTCAGATTGATGGCTACGAGTTGGTCAGCCAGGTCTGGTGGCCGGTGCAAGCGAAGGCGACGCTGTTCGTGTTCCACGGTTTCTACGATCACACCGGGCTCTACCGGCATGTGATCGAGTGGGCGCTGGATCAGGGCTTTGCGGTGATTGCCTGCGACCTGCCGGGGCACGGTCTGTCCAGTGGCGAGCGGGCGAGTATCAAGGACTTCGCCGAGTATCAGGACACCTTGCAGGGGCTGTTTGCCGAAGCGCAGTCTCTCGATCTGCCGCAACCGTGGCACCTGTGCGGGCAGAGCACCGGTGGGGCGATCGTGATCGATCATGTGTTGAATGCGGGAGCGAGCAGTCCCGCCCAGGGCCAGGTGATTCTGCTGGCGCCGTTGGTGCGGCCGCGGGCCTGGGGCTGGTCGCATTTCAGCTATTACCTGCTCAAGCCGTTCGTCAAAGCGATTGCCCGGCGCTTCAGCGAGAACTCCAACGACCCGGCCTTCCTGCCGTTCCTGCAAGCCGATCCGTTGCAGCCGCTGCGACTGCCGACGGCGTGGGTGGGGGCATTGGCGCAATGGATCAAGCGAGTCGAAGCCGCACCGGTCAGCACCCGGCGACCATTGATTGTGCAGGGACAGGCCGACATGACGGTGGATTGGCAGCACAACCTTGAAGTGCTGCGGGCGAAGTTCGATCGGCCGCAGGTGTTGATGCTGCCCGAGGCGCGGCATCATTTGGCGAATGAGGCGCTGGTGTTGCGGGGGGAGTATTTCGGGTTTTTGAGCAAGCGGATCAAGGGCAGGAATTTGTAGTGAGGCTGGCGGCCCCATCGCGGGCAAGCCCGCTCCCACAATGAACTGTGTGGACTCACAAATTTGCGACTTACACAAAACCTGTGGGAGCGGGCTTGCCCGCGATGGCGATCTTGCAAGCGCTCAAGATCACTGGCTGAGACTCGAAGGATTCTGCCCCACCGCCAGCCCCGCCTTGATCGCCGCCAGCGCCGCCTGGTAATACGCCTTGCCTTCAGTCGATTCGGCAAACGTGGCGAATTCTTCCAGCTCTTCATCCGACAGGTCGCGATAGACATACAGCAGCGTGTTGTTCAGGTCGCTGCCTATCTGGTCCATCAAGCGCTGCCGTTGCCCATTCAACATGCCTTGCGCCTGACCCGCGCCAAGCAGGCCGGGGATCATCGAACTCAGGCTGTCCGCCGCGACACCGGCAATCGCCAGGCTGACTTCCGCCCCGGCCTCGCGCGCAGGCAGTGCCTGGGCCAGATGGCCGATGATCAGCAAGCGGCTGTCGCTGGCCTGAATCTTCGGCAAGCCCTTGGCGTTTTTCGCCAATTGATCGCGACGGGTGGCGAGCAGCTCGGCGGCGACGACTTTCTTGCCCAGCGGGGATTGAAAGAACGCCAGTGCAGGCTTCGGATCGGTGAGGTTCTTGCGCAATTGTGCTTCGGCGCGCTGGTCGACAGCCTTGGGTTCAAAACGCTGGTTGCTGTTGTTGACCAAGGCCTGGAACACCGCCGGTGGCAGGCTGCTTTGGTAGCGTTGTTGCGCAGCCGAGAGGGCGTCGCTGAAATGCGCGCGTTGTTCCGGCCAGCCGGCGACCTTGTACAACTGGTCGTGGCCGTCTGCCCAGGCGGGCAAAACGCAGAACATCAGCAGGGAGAAAAGCAAACGGCGCATAGGGACTCCTGTCAGCAGGCGACTATTCTCCGTGTGGCATAAGGTCTTGTCGAGAATTCGTATCAACCCGCTGCGTGGCTCTGTCGGATTTTCAGGCGCCGGAATACTATGCGCGCCATGCAAATACCTTCTGATCACCCGCTGCTGTTACGAATCGTCGACGACCTCGCTGCCAACGGCTGGTCGCAGCAGAATATTTTCCTGCCTCTGGATCTGACCCGAGCACTGGCGGCCGAGTGCCGTAAACGTGCCGCCGAGGGTGAATTGGCCCCGGCAGCGGTGGGGCGAGGGCCTTCCTCGGAGATCCGCGAGGGGATCCGCGGCGATCACATCCAGTGGATCGAACCCGGTCAGGCCGAGGCGTGCGACAGTTATCTGCGGTTGATGGACAGCCTGCGCGAGGCGATGAACCGCGGTCTGTTCCTGGGGCTGGAAGATTTCGAAAGCCATTTCGCGATGTACCCGCCCGGCGCGTTCTACCTCAAGCACGTCGATCGCTTCCGCGATGACGACAAGCGGATGGTATCGGCGGTGGTCTACCTCAATGACGCATGGCTTCCCGAGCATGGCGGCCAGTTGCGCATGTACCTGGATGAAAACGCGGAATACGATGTGGTGCCGACCGGTGGGTGCCTGGTGGTGTTCCTGTCCGGCGAGGTTCCCCATGAAGTCCTGCCCGCGACCCGGGAACGCCTGTCGTTGACCGGCTGGTTTCGGCGTCGGGGCAACGAGCCGTTCTGATCATGCAGAAGATATTGGTAAGCCGCTGCCTGTTGGGTCACCGCGTTCGATACGACGGTGGTGCCAGTGGGCCGTTCGATCAGCTTCAGGCGTGGCTCGACGAAGGTCGGGTCGTGCCGCTGTGCCCGGAAGTCGCCGGAGGCTTGCCGACGCCACGGGCGGCAGCGGAGATTCCTGGCGGGCAGGGCAGCGAAGTGCTCGAAGGTCATGCATCGGTAATCACCACCGAGGGCGAGGACGTCAGTGCGCAATTTTTGTCCGGGGCTTATCAAGCGCTGGAGCTGGTGCAACAACACGGCATCCGCATCGCCATCCTCAAGACCAACAGCCCGTCGTGCGGCAATCTGCTGACGTATGACGGGACGTTCAGTGGGGTGAAGGTCAGTGGCGAAGGGGTGACGGCGGCATTGCTCAAGCGCCATGGGGTGTTGGTGTTCAGTGAGCTGGAGCTGGCAGAAGCGGCGCAGGTGCTGGCAGCACTCGATTAAAACCTCACACAAAACCATTGTGGGAGCGGGCTTGCTCGCGAAGGCGGTGTATCAGGCAACGGGTTTGTCGACTGACACAATGTCTTCGCGAGCAAGCCCGCTCCCACATTCGATTCTTGTCGCCTTTAAGGCTTGGGCGCCGCCCCCGATTCCGCCCCAAACCACTTCTCCTCCAGCGCCGCCAGTCGGCCATCGGCCTTGATCCGCTGCAACGCGTTTTCCAGGCTGGCATGAAACGCCGGGTTACCCTTCTGAAACGGAATCGCCAGGCTCACCGCTGGGTTGGCTTTGGGTTTTTCTTCCGTCAGCGACTGCACCAGCAGGATGGATTGCGGCGCATCTTTCTGCGCGATCAATTGCGCATTGGTCTTGATGTAGGGCTCGCTGAAGTCGAAACGATCCGTGAGCGCCGGGGTCTCTGTAATGTGGTTGATGGCGATGTCGTACTTGCCGCTTTCGACGCCATTGAGCAGATCACTGGCGTCGGTGACGACGAAATCGGCCCGCACATCGAGTTCGTTGGCCAGCATTTGACCCAGTTCGACTTCAAAGCCCGCGAGTTTGTCGTCTTCCTTGAAGTTGAACGGAGGTGTATTGGCCTCCAGGGCAATGCGCAACTCGCCACGGTCGTTCACGTCGTCAATCAGTTCGGCATGAGCCAAAGGGCTCAAAAGGGGTAGCAGGCAGATCAGGCCAGGCAGAAAGCGCATGGTCACTCCTTTGAATTTTTTATCGCGACCCTCTGATTCAGGCTCGCTTTGCTATGGTTGTCGAGTGCCTTCGACAACGATTGACCATGAAGTTGTGATGGTCACGCGAATTTTACGGAAAAACTGGAGAAGAGAATGAAAACCTTTATGTCACGTGCTGCTTTGGCTGGCCTGTTGATGGGTGTTTCGGTGCTGGCCAGTGCGGCGACGCCAGCTCCCAAGGGCGCTGAAGTGTCCATCGTGTCGCCTAAAGACGGTGGGACTGTTCCGCAAACCTTCAGGGTCAAGTTCGCTGTCGAGAACATTGCGCTGGCGCCAGCGGGCGACGCCACCAAGAACACCGGTCACCACCACCTGCTGATCGACGCCACAGAGATAGTCGCTGCGGGGCAAGTTATTCCCGTAGACGCCAATCACGTGCATTTCGGCAAGGCACAAACCGAAACCGAGGTGACGCTGACACCCGGCGAGCACACCTTGCAACTGGAGTTGGGTGACAAGAACCACATGGCCTTCGATCCTCCGATCGTGTCGGAAAAAATCACCGTCAACGTCAAGTAACCTGGCAACGAGCATGAAAAAGGGAGCCCGAAGGCTCCCTTTTTTTGTCGCTCAAGTCGCTATCAGAACAGCACGCGGCTACGGATGGTGCCGTTGACGTGTTGCAGCTTCTCTTGCGCCAGGTCCGAGTACTCGGCGTCGACGTCGATCACCACGTAGCCGACTTTCTCGTTGGTCTGCAGGAACTGACCGGAGATGTTGATGCCGTTTTCCGCGAAGACCTTGTTGATCTCGCTGAGTACGCCCGGAATGTTTTCGTGGATGTGCAGCAGGCGGTGCTTGCCAGGGTGAGCCGGCAGGGCCACTTCCGGGAAGTTCACGGACGATACCGAAGTACCGTTGTCGCTGTACTTGACCAGCTTCTCAGCCACTTCCAGACCGATGTTGGCTTGCGCCTCGGCAGTGGAACCGCCGATGTGCGGGGTCAGGATCACGTTGTCCAGGCCACGCAGCGGGCTTTCGAACTCTTCTTCGTTGGAGCGTGGCTCCACCGGGAATACGTCGATGGCCGCGCCGATCAGGTGCTTGTCCTTGATGGCGGCGGCCAGGTGGTCCAGTTCGACCACGGTGCCGCGTGCGGCGTTGATCAGGATGCCGCCTTTCTTGATGGCGCGGATTTCCTTCTCGCCCATCATCCACTGGGTGGCGGCGGTTTCCGGAACGTGCAGCGAAACGATGTCGGACATCGCCAGCAGCTCGTGCAGGTTGCCTACCTGAGTGGCGTTACCCAGTGGCAACTTGGTGATGGTGTCGTAGAAGTACACCTGCATGCCCAGGCCTTCAGCCAGGACCGACAGTTGAGTACCGATCGAGCCATAACCAACGATGCCCAGCTTCTTGCCGCGGATTTCGAAGGAATTGGCCGCGCTCTTGATCCAGCCGCCACGGTGGCAGGAAGCGTTCTTCTCAGGGATGCCGCGCAGCAACAGGATCGCTTCGGCCAGCACCAGCTCGGCAACGGAACGGGTGTTGGAGTACGGCGCGTTGAACACGGCGATACCGCGCTCGCGGGCAGCACTCAGGTCGACCTGGTTGGTGCCGATGCAGAAACAGCCGACAGCGACCAGTTTCTTCGCGTGATCGAAGATCTCTTCGGTCAGTTGAGTGCGGGAGCGAATGCCGATGAAGTGAGCATCAGCGATCTTTTCCTTGAGCTGGGCTTCCGGCAGAGAACCTGTGAGGTACTCGATGCTGGTGTAGCCCGCCGCCTTGAGGACGTCGACAGCCGATTGGTGGACGCCTTCGAGAAGAAGGAACTTGATCTTGCTCTTATCGAGAGAAGTCTTGCTCATCTGCGTAAACCTGTATCCCGGAGAAAATTGGCAGGAAATGGTCAACAGATGCTGACCCGAGCGGCAGGAACGCCGTCACCGCAGAACAGCCGTTGGGCACTATCCTGCGGGGTCGATATGCTAGCATAGGCGCCCCGCTAAACACTCATTCCTGCGACGTGAAGCGTTCTCAGGATGACCATGAATTGTTCGAGAGTTCTGTCGATGACCAATCCTGCCCTGATTGATGAGCTGAAGACCCTGGTTGAGCCTGGCAAGGTGCTGACCGATGCCGACTCCCTGAATGCTTACGGTAAGGATTGGACCAAGCATTTCGCCCCGGCCCCGACCGCCATCGTGTTCCCAAAGACCACCGAGCAGGTCCAGGCCATCGTCCTGTGGGCCAATAAACACAAGGTCGCGCTGGTGCCGTCCGGTGGTCGCACCGGTTTGTCCGCCGCTGCCGTGGCCGCCAATGGCGAAGTGGTCGTGTCCTTCGACTACATGAACCAGATCCTCGACGTGAACCTGACCGACCGCACTGCCGTTTGTCAGCCGGGCGTGGTCACCAAGCAATTGCAGAACGTCGCTGAAGAAAAAGGCCTGTACTACCCGGTGGACTTCGCCTCGTCCGGTTCGAGCCAGATTGGCGGCAATATCGGCACCAATGCTGGCGGGATCAAGGTGATTCGCTACGGCATGACCCGGAACTGGGTGGCCGGCATGAAAGTCGTCACCGGCAAGGGCGACGTGCTGGAGCTGAACCGCGACCTGATCAAGAACGCCACCGGCTACGACATGCGTCAGCTGTTCATCGGCGCCGAGGGCACCCTCGGTTTCGTGGTTGAAGCGACCATGCGCCTGGATCGCGCACCGAAAAACCTCACCGCGATGGTCCTCGGCACCACCGATTTCGACTCGATCATGCCGGTGCTGCACGCCTTCCAGAGCAAACTCGACCTGACCGCCTTCGAATTCTTCTCCGACAAGGCCCTGGCCAAAGTGATGGGCCGCGGTGACGTCCCGGCGCCCTTCGAAACCGATTGCCCGTTTTACGCGCTGCTTGAATTCGAAGCGACCACCGAAGAAGTGGCCAACCACGCCCTGGAAACCTTCGAGCACTGCGTCGAGCAGGGCTGGGTGCTGGACGGCGTGATGAGCCAGAGCGAAACCCAGCTGCACAACCTGTGGAAGCTGCGCGAATACATCTCCGAAACCATTTCCCACTGGACGCCGTACAAGAACGACATTTCGGTCACTGTGTCGAAAGTCCCGGCGTTCCTGAAAGAAATCGATGCGATCGTCGGCGAACACTACCCGGACTTCGAAATTGTCTGGTTCGGCCACATCGGCGACGGCAACCTGCACTTGAACATCCTCAAGCCGGATAACCTGAGCAAGGACGAGTTCTTCGCCAAGTGCGCCACCGTCAACAAGTGGGTGTTCGAAACCGTCGAGAAGTACAACGGTTCGATCTCCGCCGAACACGGTGTGGGCATGACCAAGCGTGATTACTTGACCTACAGCCGTTCGCCGGTTGAGATCGAGTACATGAAAGCCGTCAAAGCGGTGTTCGACCCGAACGGCATCATGAACCCGGGCAAGATTTTCGCTGTTTGATTTTCGAACTTTAAGAGCCAACGAAGCAGGAGTCGGTAATGAGCTATCAGCACCAGTATGTCGACGGTACGCGCATTCATTTCCCGCTGGGGAAAGTGGTGTGCATCGGCCGTAACTACGCCGAACACGCCAAGGAACTGGACAATCCGGTGCCGACCGAACCGCTGCTGTTCATCAAACCGGGCAGTTGCGTAGTGCCGCTGGAAGGCGGTTTCAGCATTCCGACGGAGCGCGGTTCGGTGCATTACGAAGCGGAAATCGCGGTGTTGATCGGCAAACCGTTGTCGACCAAACCGAGCGTTGAAGAAGTGCTCGACGCCATTTCCGGTTTCGCCCCGGCCCTGGACCTGACCCTGCGCGACAAGCAGGCCGAGCTGAAATCCAAGGGCCTGCCCTGGGAAATCGCCAAGTCCTTCGACGGCGCGGCGGTGATCGCTCCGTTCGTGTCCGGCAGCACCTTCGCTGACCTGACCGACATCGGCATCCGCCTGACCATCAACGGCGAAGTGCGTCAGGACGGCAACAGCAGCGCGATGCTCAACCCGATCGTGCCGATGATCCAGCACATGGCCGGCTGCTTCTCGCTGCAGGCCGGTGATGTGATCCTGACTGGCACGCCAGTGGGCGTTGGTCCGCTGAATGTCGGCGACGAAATCGTCCTGGAACTGCCGGGCGCCAGCAGCTTCAGCAGCAGCGTTCGCTAAACCAGACACTGCTAAACCCTGTGGGAGCGAGCAAGCTCGCTCCCACATTGGTTATTGGGTGACTTACTCATTTGTGCTATTACCCCTAGCCTGAATTTCTGGAACGCATTCCCTGATGGCCACTCCACCGCTCTCCACGCTCAAACCTGTCCGTCGTTCGCGCTTTGCCCTGCGTTGGTATTCCTGGCTATTGCTGGTGGCCGCCATCGCCTACGGCCTCGCGTTTGCCATGCATTGGGATGATCGCGGCATGCTCTGGTTGCAGGAGCGTTTCGAAAGCACCGCCGAGCGACAAGAGAGTGTCTGGCTGCCGGACTACCAGGCAGTGATCGACGCCAAGCCGCTGCCCGGCCTGGAAAAGGACGAAGCCTCGGACCTGGCCTACGACCCTCAAAGCAAAACCCTGTTTTCGGTAATGGGCAAAAATCCGTTCCTGGTCGAGTTGAGTTTGCAGGGTGACGTGCTGCGCAAGATGCCGCTGGTGGGCTGGAGCAATCCAGAGGGCGTGACGGTGCTGGGCAATGGCCTGTTGGCTATCGTCGATGAGCGTGATCATCTGATTACCATCGTCAAGGTCGATGCCGACACTCGCGAACTGAACATTGCCAATTTCCCGAAATACGATCTCGGTCCGTCGAAAGACCAGAACAAAGCCTTCGAAGCCATCACCTGGGATTCGCGCAATCAGCAACTGCTGTTGGGTGAGGAGCGTCCACCGGCCTTGTTCACCTGGAAAGGTGACGGTCAGAAACTGATCGGCGACAAACAAAAACTGGCCAGTGATGAACTGGACGTACGCAATCTGTCTGCCTTGGCCATCGACCCGCGTACCGGTCACACCCTGGTGTTGTCCGCCGATTCCCATCTGTTGCTGGAGCTGGACGAAAAAGGCGAACAGGTCAGTTTCATGACCTTGCTGGGTGGCTTCAATGGCCTGAAGAAAACCATTCCCCGTGCCGAAGGCGTGACCATGGACGAGGCGGGCACGCTGTATATGGTTAGCGAGCCGAACCTCTTCTACCGCTTCGAAAAGCAGCGTTGAACCCTTCCTGTAGGAATTTCGTTACCAAGTTGTAGGAGCGGGCAAGTGGCCATTAAGCTTTAATTCAGACTCGCGTGGTATTTCATCCGCCTGTTTTGATTCCGAGCCCGCCTCCAATGCGTCGATTTGCCCGCCCCAAACCCTTGATCCTGCTCCTGTCGGTGATCGCGCTGATCGTGTTGATCGCTTTCGGTCAGCACCTGCGGTTGTTTGAGCGTGCCTGGTTCAACCTGCACACGCTCTGGCAGCCGTTGAGCACCCAGTCCATTGGCCTGGATCAATATCAGGTGGTATTGGAGGCGCAGGTTATCGAGGGGCTGGACGACGATGTTTCAGCGCTGACCTACGACCCGGTGCGCAAAAGCCTGTTTACGGTCACCAATCAAAACTCCGAGCTGATCGAGCTTTCCCTCGACGGCAAGATCCTGCGCCGCATCGCGTTGGTCGGCTTTGGCGATCCGGAGGCGGTGGAGTACATCAGCGCCGACACCTACGTGATCACCGACGAGCGCCAACAGCGGCTGATCAAGATTCATCTGGAGCACGACACCACGTTCCTCGATGCGGCGGACGCTGAGCAGATGACGCTCGGCGTGCACATGAGCGGCAACAAGGGATTTGAAGGGCTGGCCTACGATTCGGTGGGCAAGCGCCTGTTTGTCGCCAAGGAGCGCGACCCGATGCTGATCTACGAAGTGCACGGGTTTCCGCATTTCAATCCGGAAAAATCCTACGCAGTACACGTCATCAACAATCCCAAGCGTGATGCCGGGATGTTCGTACGCGATCTGTCGAGCCTGCAATATGACGAGCGCAGCGGCCACTTGATGGCGCTGTCCGACGAGTCACGGTTGATTCTGGAACTGGATGTGGACGGGCGCCCACTGAGCACCATGTCACTGAACAAGGGCCGGCAGGGGCTGCAAAAGACGGTGCCGCAAGCGGAAGGGATCGCCATGGACGACGACGGTACGATGTACCTGGTGAGCGAGCCGAATCTGTTTTACGTCTTCAAAAAGCCAGCACAACCCTGACCATTGACGCATTACCCTGTGGGAGCGGGCTTGCCCGCGATGGCGGTCTATCAGTCAACATCGATGTTGAATGTGATGGCCTTATCGCGGGCAAGCCCGCTCCCACAGGTATTTCATGTGCCCACAAATGAGTGGGCAGCCACGCTTACTTCGCTCGCAGGGTCTTCACACCTTCACTGGTCCCCAACAACAGCAGATCCGCCGGACGCGCCGCGAACAAGCCGTTGGTGACCACGCCGACGATCGCATTGATCTGCGCTTCCAGCTCCACCGGGTTGGTGATCTCCAGATTGAACACGTCGAGGATGATGTTGCCGTTGTCGGTCAGCACGCCTTCGCGGTAAACCGGGTCGCCGCCGAGTTTCACCAATTGACGGGCCACGTGACTGCGGGCCATCGGGATCACTTCGACCGGCAGCGGGAACGCGCCGAGCACCGGCACCAGTTTGCTGGCGTCAGCGATGCAGATGAAGGTCTTGGCTACGGCCGCGACAATCTTCTCGCGGGTCAGGGCTGCGCCGCCGCCCTTGATCAGGTTCAGGTGCTCGTCGCTTTCATCGGCGCCGTCGACGTAGAACTCCAGGTCGCTGACGGTGTTCAACTCGTACACCGGAATCCCGTGGCCCTTGAGGCGCGCGGCGGTGGCTTCGGAACTGGCTACTGCGCCATCGAACGCGCCCTTGTGCTGGGCCAGGGCGTCGATGAAGCAGTTGGCGGTGGAGCCGGTGCCGACCCCGACGATGCTCTTGTCGTCGAGTTTCGGAAGGATGAAGTCGACGGCGGCCTGAGCCACTGCCTGTTTGAGTTGATCCTGGGTCATGCGGGCTCCGGAAGCGGGCAAGGTAAGAACGGAAAGGCCGGCATTATAGCCCCATGTCGGGCTAAAACCTCTGTATTCGTGTGGTCGTCCGCCCAAAAGCCGGGTTAGACTCCTTGGTCCTGCCCAGCCGCTCAGTGATGCTTTCCGATGCTTGAACAGTACGTCAAAATGATCCTCAACTCGCGCGTTTATGACGTTGCCGTTGAAACCCCGTTGCAGACTGCCCGCCAGCTCTCCGAGCGATTGGGCAACGATATCTGGCTCAAGCGTGAAGACTTGCAGCCGGTGTACTCGTTCAAGATTCGCGGCGCGTACAACAAGCTGACCCAGCTGAGCGATGAAGAACGCGCCCGCGGCGTGGTCACCGCTTCGGCGGGCAACCATGCGCAAGGCCTGGCCCTGGCGGCCAAGGTGTTGGGCGTGAAAGCGACCATCGTCATGCCCAAGACCACCCCCGAGATCAAGGTCGAAGGCGTGCGTTCGCGCGGCGGCAAAGTGGTGCTGCACGGTGATTCGTTCCCGGAAGCCCTGGCCTACTCGCTGAAACTGGTCGACGAAAAAGGCTACGTCTACATCCACCCCTACGACGATCCCCACACCATTGCCGGGCAGGGCACGGTGGCCATGGAGATTCTGCGCCAGCACCCGGCGCCGTTGGATGCGATTTTCGTCCCGGTCGGCGGTGGCGGTCTGATCGCCGGTATCGCGGCATACGTGAAGTACCTGCGTCCGGACATCAAAGTCATCGGTGTCGAACCGGACGACTCCAACTGCCTGCAAGCGGCGATGGCAGCGGGCGAGCGCGTGGTGCTGCCGACCGTGGGCATCTTTGCCGACGGCGTAGCGGTGGCGCAGATCGGTCAGCACACCTTCGATATCTGCAAAGACTATGTCGATGAAGTGATCACCGTCAGCACCGACGAAATCTGCGCGGCGATCAAGGACATCTACGACGATACCCGCTCGATCACCGAACCTGCCGGCGCCCTGGGCGTGGCCGGGATCAAGAAATACGTCGAGCAGCGCGGCGTCAGCGGCCAGACCTTCGTCGCCATCGACTCCGGCGCCAACGTCAACTTCGACCGCTTGCGCCACGTCGCCGAGCGCGCCGAACTGGGCGAGGGCCGCGAAGCGATCATCGCCGTGACCATCCCCGAGCAGCCGGGCAGCTTCAAGGCGTTCTGCGAAGCCATCGGCAAGCGCCAGATCACTGAATTCAATTATCGCTACAACACCGGCAGCGAAGCGCACATCTTCGTTGGCGTGCAGACGCACCCGGAAAACGACCCGCGCAGCGCACTGATTGCCAGCCTGAGCGAACAAGGTTTCCCGGTGCTGGACCTGACCGACAACGAACTGGCCAAGTTGCACATCCGCCACATGGTCGGTGGTCGCGCGGCGCATGTGGTTGACGAAGTGATCCTGCGCTTCGAATTCCCGGAGCGGCCGGGTGCGCTGTTCAACTTCCTCAACAAGCTCGGCGGGCGCTGGAACATTTCGATGTTCCATTACCGCAACCACGGCGCAGCGGACGGCCGGGTGGTCGCGGGCCTGCAAGTGCCTCACGATGAACGTCATCTGGTGCCGGCGGCGCTGGAAGAAATCGGTTACCCGTACTGGGATGAAAGCGACAACCCGGCCTATCAGCTGTTTCTTGGCTGAACGGCTACGCTGATGGGCAAGGCATAAGGAAATCGAACCATGGAATCGTTAACCGCCCTGAAAATGGCGCACATGGTGGCAACAGTGGTGTTGCTGCTGAGTGCGCTGGGCTTGGCTATCTGGGTCTGGCGCGCGCGGCGTAACGGCGACGCGACGGCGGGCAGTCGCACCCTGCAACGGCCGCGAGTGTTCATCTGGTTGTTGATGGGGCTGGCGTTGCTGAGCATGCCGTTTACCGGCTGGGGGATGGTGCATCTGGTGGGCTGGCCGCTGGGGCAGACCTGGCTGTTGGCTTCCAGTGTGCTTTACACTGTGGCGGCACTGGCGTGGTTCTGGTTGCTGGTGCGGCTCAACAAACTGCGCAAGGCGCCGGGTGGCGTGGGTAAATTTACCTTTGCCTTGGCGTTGTTCAGTTTTGTCTGCTTTATCGCGATTGCCGGGTTGATGGGTGCCAAGCCTGTTTAACCCATGAAACCGAGTTGGCCCCATCGCGGGCAAGCCTTGCTCCCACAGGGATCTTCAGTGAACACAGATTTTGTGAACGCTAGAGAAACTTGTGGGAGCTGGCTTGCCAGCGATAGCGGTTTTAGTCGCGCAGGCTGATCACCGGCCAGCCACGCTTCTCGGCCTCGGCCCGCAGATTCGGATCTGGATCAACCGCAACCGGATTCGCCACCTGCTCCAGCAACGGCAGATCATTCATCGAGTCGCTGTAAAAATAGCTGCCTTCCAGGTTGTACCCGGTCTCTTCCAGCCAACGATTCAACCGTGTCACCTTGCCTTCACGGAAGCACGGCACGTCGGTGCTGCGCCCGGTGTAGCGGCCGTCGAGCATTTCGCATTCGGTGGCGATCAGGGTTTCGACGCCCAGGCGTTCGGCAATCGGGCCTGTGACGAAGCGGTTGGTGGCGGTGATGATCACCAGCATGTCACCAGCGTCGCGGTGCTTTTTCAGCAGTTCGATCGCCTTGGGCAGCATGATCGGTTCGATGCAGTCGCGCATGTAATCGCTGTGCCACAGGTCCAGCGTGGCCATTTCGGTGCGGCCGAGCACTTCCAGGCAGAAGTTCAGGTAGGCCGCGTTGTCCAGCTTGCCGGCCAAGTAGTCCTGGTAGAACTCGTCGTTGCGTGTCTTGTAGGCAACGGCGTCGAGGAAGCCGCGCTCACACAGGTAATCGCCCCAGGCGTGATCACTGTCGCCACCCAGAAGCGTGTTGTCCAAGTCGAATAAAGCCAGCCGCATTGCAGTTACTCGCTGAAAAGTCTGTAGAAAGGCGTCCAGAATACGGACTTTTCACAAGAGTGCACATAAGGTCGGCCGGCGCGTTGCTGCCTTCACAACCTTTGTGGAACAATGCGGCGACATGCGTTTGCGAGGTTGTTGCCGTGATCGACCCCGATGGTTTCCGTCCTAATGTCGGGATCATTCTCACGAATGATGCCGGCCAGGTGCTATGGGCTCGCCGAATCAATCAAGATGCCTGGCAGTTTCCTCAAGGTGGTATCAACCCCCAGGAGACGCCGGAAGACGCCTTGTACCGCGAGCTGAACGAAGAAGTAGGCCTGGAGCGCGAAGATGTTGAAATACTCGCCTGCACCCGGGGCTGGTTGCGCTATCGTTTGCCGCAACGTCTGGTCAGGACCCACAGCCAACCGCTGTGCATCGGCCAGAAACAGAAGTGGTTTCTCCTGCGCCTGATCTCCAACGAGCAGCGGGTGCGGATGGATTTGACCGGTAAACCGGAATTCGATGGCTGGCGCTGGGTCAGCTATTGGTATCCGTTGGGCCAGGTGGTGACATTCAAGCGCGAGGTGTATCGACGCGCTCTCAAAGAGCTTGCCCCGCGCCTTTTAGCGCGCGACTGACGACGGAGTTCGACCCCGAGCCATGCTCAATACGCTGCGCAAGATCGTCCAGGAAGTTAACTCCGCCAAGGATCTCAAGGCGGCGTTGGGGATTATTGTGTTGCGCGTCAAAGAGGCCATGGGCAGCCAGGTCTGCTCGGTCTACCTGCTTGACCCCGAGACCAACCGTTTCGTGCTGATGGCCACCGAGGGCTTGAACAAGCGCTCGATCGGCAAGGTCAGCATGGCGCCCAATGAAGGTCTGGTTGGCCTGGTCGGCACGCGTGAAGAACCCCTGAACCTCGAAAACGCCGCGGATCACCCGCGCTACCGCTACTTCGCCGAGACCGGTGAAGAGCGCTACGCCTCATTCCTCGGGGCGCCGATCATTCACCACCGTCGCGTCGTCGGCGTGTTGGTCATCCAGCAAAAAGAACGCCGCCAGTTCGATGAAGGTGAAGAAGCCTTCCTCGTGACCATGAGCGCGCAGCTCGCCGGCGTTATCGCCCACGCCGAGGCCACCGGTTCGATCCGTGGCCTGGGTCGTCAGGGCAAAGGTATTCAGGAAGCCAAGTTCGTCGGCGTACCGGGTTCGCCGGGTGCTGCGGTCGGTACGGCGGTGGTCATGCTGCCGCCTGCCGATCTGGACGTGGTGCCCGACAAGACCATCACCGATATCAACGCCGAACTGGGCCTGTTCAAGACCGCCATCGAAGGCGTACGCGCCGACATGCGCACCTTGTCCGCCAAGCTCGCCACGCAGTTGCGCCCGGAAGAGCGCGCCTTGTTCGACGTCTACCTGATGATGCTCGACGACGCGGCGCTGGGCAGCGAAGTGACCACGGTGATCAAGACCGGCCAGTGGGCCCAGGGCGCGTTGCGCCAGGTGGTCACCGATCACGTCAACCGTTTCGAATTGATGGACGACGCCTACCTGCGTGAGCGCGCATCCGACGTCAAAGACCTTGGTCGTCGCTTGCTCGCCTATCTGCAGGAAGAGCGTCAGCAAACCCTGGTCTATCCCGACAACACCATTCTGGTCAGCGAAGAACTGACGCCGGCCATGCTCGGCGAGGTGCCTGAAGGCAAGCTGGCGGGTCTGGTCTCTGTGCTCGGTTCCGGCAACTCCCACGTTGCGATCCTGGCGCGTGCCATGGGCATTCCGACGGTGATGGGCCTGGTCGACCTGCCGTATTCCAAGGTCGACGGCATCCAGATGATCGTCGACGGCTATCACGGCGAGGTCTACACCAACCCGAGCGACGTGCTGCGCAAGCAGTTCGCCGAGGTGGTCGAAGAAGAGAAGCAACTGGCCCTCGGGCTGGACGCATTGCGCGATCTGCCGTGTATCACGGTCGATGGCCACCGCATGCCGCTGTGGGTCAACACCGGGCTGCTGGCGGACGTGGCGCGGGCGCAGAAACGCGGCGCCGAAGGCGTTGGCCTGTACCGCACCGAAGTGCCGTTCATGATCAACCAGCGTTTCCCGAGTGAAAAGGAACAGCTGGCGATCTACCGCGAGCAACTGGCCGCGTTCCACCCGCAACCGGTGACCATGCGGACGCTGGACATCGGCGGCGACAAGTCGCTGTCGTACTTCCCGATCAAGGAAGACAACCCGTTCCTCGGCTGGCGCGGCATTCGCGTTACCCTCGACCACCCGGAAATCTTCCTGGTGCAGACCCGCGCCATGCTCAAGGCCAGCGAAGGCTTGAACAACCTGCGGATTCTGCTGCCGATGATTTCCGGCATCCATGAGCTGGAAGAAGCCCTGCACCTGATCCACCGGGCCTGGGGCGAAGTGCGCGATGAAGGCTGCGACGTGCCGATGCCACCGATTGGGGTGATGATCGAGATTCCGGCTGCTGTTTATCAGACCAAGGAACTGGCGCGACAGGTCGACTTCCTGTCGGTCGGCTCCAACGACCTGACGCAATACCTGTTGGCCGTGGACCGCAACAACCCGCGGGTTGCCGATCTCTACGACTACTTGCACCCGGCTGTGCTGCAAGCGCTGCAGAACGTGGTGCGTGATGCCCATGCCGAAGGCAAGCCGGTGAGCATCTGCGGCGAGATGGCCGGTGATCCGGCGGCGGCGGTGCTGTTGATGGCGATGGGTTTCGACAGCCTGTCGATGAACGCCACCAACCTGCCGAAAGTGAAGTGGATGCTGCGTCAGATCAATTTGAGCAAGGCCAAGGAATTGCTCGCCGAGCTGATGACCATCGACAATCCGCAGGTTATCCACAGCTCGCTGCAACTGGCGCTGAAGAACCTTGGGTTGGCGCGGATGATCAATCCGGCGGCAATCAAGCCCCTCTAAAAAGATCGCAGCCTGCGGCAACTCCTACAGAATGAGGCTAACATCTG
>NZ_JBSVXD010000112.1:0-19335 GCF_054070755.1 Pseudomonas sp. SDO5591_S426
ATCGCAGCCTGCGGCAGCTCCTACAGGTTGGTGTAGCTCCCCACCTGTCAACTTTGACAGTTTCGCCTTCTCGAAAAGACGCGTTCAATGCTCACAGACTGCAGTGGCCCGGACGAGGCCAGTCGAACAGCACTGATAGTGTCATTCAAGGAGACGAATCATGTTCCAGACTGCAGGTGTGCGTTTTATGCGGGATGTTTGTACTTCGCTATCGGTCGTGTTGTTGGCTGGGTTGCTTGGGGCGTGTGCTCATTCACCGGATCCCGGCGGGCCGAAAAGTTGGGTTGTGGAGAATGTGGCGAGTAAGGCAACGGCAGAACTTTATGCGGATGTAATTAAACCGGGGGTGTTTGAGCGGTCGAGTTCGAAGGTGATTGATGGTTATACCGTTGAGAGCGGGAATCTATTAATGCCGGACAAGTCTGTCGGCTCATTGGTGACGGTCAGGTCTGGTGACGGTGGGTTGACTGCTGTTATTGAACAACCAGGAAACAAAGGTTTGCTTGTAATCAACGGTAAAGGTGATAGTCGGTATACTCCTTTTCCAAAGCGAGATTATTCACTCCCGGATACGGTCGTGGAAGACGCAAAGACTGTTGTACCGGAGTCGCGCACTTCGGAGGGCCCCTATGTCATCGAAATGCTCATCGGATATTCACGTTCTGCGGTTGAGGCCGCTGGTGGAGACGCTCATGCCAATGCATTGGCTCAAGTGGAAAGCGTCAATCTGGCTCTGCGTAACTCTCAAGTAACCAATGTTTCGATGAAATTGGTCGGGGTGCAAGTCGTTGAGACTAATTATCCACTCACGCCTGATACGCTAAGCCGATTGCCTGAGATATTTTCTGCCAGTATGCAAGCATTTGATCCAGATATGCTGTATGGGATTTTTTCCGGTCATCCCGATGATTCGGCCGTTGGTTGGGCGTACGTGCCAGGCCGTTTAGCTTTGGGGTATGTCTATGGAGAGGCGTTTCGTCATGAAGTAGGCCATAACGTGGGTGGGGGGCACTGTCATGAGCCGGGAGGAGGTTATAACTTCGGTTTCAATAATGGGAAATCCACCACTGCTCAATGTGGAAATGAAGCCCCTTACTATTCAACTTCAGCCGTTCGAGATCAACACGGCTTGCCGTTGGGTAATACAGCTACTGCTAACATGGCTCGAGTATGGCGCGAGAATGCGGATCGGCTATCCTCATACACTAATCTACCATCCAATACTCATCGAATAGCTCTGAATCTCAACGGAAGCACTACCACGCAGACCGTGAATTTGAGCGTGTTAAGGAGTTATCAGGCTGGTGTAGTTACTTTGGCTCCAGACCAAGGTCCAACAACGCTTGTTTATGCGATAGCAGGCTACAACAGGCTAACTGTGGAACTAGAAAATAGTAGTGGTGTGAAACATACCATTTATTTGCGTGGAGAGCGTGCGTTGGGGAGGTGTGGTTGGTATGCCATGAACTCTTATATTGGTTGTCAAAATTCGGAGCAAAATCAGATTGATTTTTCTTTCAAACTGACATTTCTTGAAGCAGATAATCCCGGTCTACCTTCAGGTATATTTAACGGAGCACTGAAAATGAAGGCGCGTAATTTGTCAGGTAGTTGGGAGGTTCCCATCAACGTGCTGGTGTCCCTGCAAAAATAAACAAAATTTTAATGATTTCTGCATTCCTTGCGATTCATGGCCTCATTGAGGCCATGAGTTGTTTATCGACGTATTAGCGAAGAATACCAACCATATCCGCCACAGTCGTCAAAACATCCTTCCCCAACTGCTTCGACCGTTTGCCCGACCACCCCGTCAACGGGTTCGGATGATCGTCGTGATCCTTGAACGGCATTTCCAGGGTCAGTGACAGGCAGTCGTACTTCTGGCCAACGCTGTTGCAAGCCAGCGTCATGTTGGCTTGGCCCGGTTCGTCGCGGGTGTAGCCGTGTTTGGTCTGGAAGTCCTTGGTGGTGTGCTTCAGGTGGCTGCGGAAATGCTCTTCGAGTTTTTCGATGCGCGGCGTGTAGCCCGGATTACCTTCGCACGCGGCGGTGAACACGTGAGGGATTTCCTCGTCACCGTGCGCGTCGATGAACATATCGACTCCGTACTTTTCCATTTGCTGCTGTACGAAAAACACTTCCGGGCTGATTTCCGGGCTGGCGTTCTGCCAGGCGCGGTTCAGGTCCTGGCCCATGGCGTTGGTGCGCAGGTGACCGTGGAAGGCGCCGTCCGGGTTCATGTTCGGCACCAGGTACAAGTCGGCGCTGGCCAGCAGTTTGTTCAGTACCGGATCGTCGTGTCTTTCCAGACGCTCGATCACACCTTCCATGAACCACTCGGCCATGTGCTCGCCCGGATGTTGCTGGGCGATGATCCACACTTTGCGCTGTCCATCGGCGCCGCTGCCTTTGCGCAGCAACTGGATGTCGCGGCCTTCGACGCTCTTGCCGGTGGCCAGCAGTTCGGTGCCGGCCTTGGTCAGCGCCTGCTCGATCAGCCAATCGTGGCGGCCACGGCTGTAGGGTTCGAAGTAGGCGAACCAGGCGTGGGTTTGCGTGGCTTCAAGGCAGAAGCGCAGGCAGTCGCCTTCGAAGATGGTCGGCACGCGGAACCAGTTGACGTGGTCGTAGGACGCGACCGCCTGATAACCGTCCCAGGCCTTGTTGTACGAAGACTGGCTGGCATTGTTCAGGCGAAACCAGTGTTCCTGACCGACGTGCAGGCCGCTGGCCTTGAAGTGGAACCATTGAAAGTGATTGCTCTTGGTATCGGGGCGGATCGCCAGCAGGGGCTTGAGCGGGTCGCTGAGGTCAATGACCTGAATGTTGCCGCTGTCGAAATTGGCACTGATGTCGAGAGAGGATTTAGCCACGGTCAGGGTTCCTGATTTAGATTTTATGGCGGCTACTTTACACGCAAGAGAAGAGGGTTAGGAGCGCAGAAAAATCGTTTCATCCCCATGAGCGCCGTTCTGTTTCGTCGCTCACCGATCGGCGCGACGTTCGATTGCAGTCAAAGGTTTCAGTTGTGTTACCAGCAGCACCTCTTTGGGGCCTGTCGACCCCAGACTGGGGCATTTCAACTCGTTACCCGACTCTGAGCAATCCGCACATCGGCGTCTTACATTCCCAATAAACCATCCTAATCAATCACCTGCATGCCCCATGCTGAATCTGGCATGCATCGTGCTTTTTTGGCTTTATGGATAATTGGATACAAAAATACAAAAGGTGCACCGATGAAATTCGCCCCTGTCTACACCGAGCGCCAGCCTGTTACCGCCGAGGAAGAGGCCTACAACTTTCTTCTGGAGGCTATCTGTAAGGGACGTTATCGCACCGGCGAGCGGCTGATCGCCGAGGACATCGCCGGTGAAATCGGCATGAGCCGCATGCCCGTGCGCGAGGCCTTCCGCCGTCTGGATGCCGACGGCCTGGTGACGTTGCGGCCCAATCGCGGCGCCATCGTTCGCGGCCTGAACATCGACGAAATGCGCGAAGTCTTCGAGATGCGCAGCGCCCTTGAAGGCCTCGCCATCCGGGTGGCTGTCAGCAAAATGAGCGAGCGCCATTTCAGTCACCTGGAGCGTCTGCTCGACGAGATGGACGACTACCGCGAGGACGGTGCCGAGTGGGTCAGCCGTCACCGGGCCTTCCATGAATACCTGTGCAGCTTGAGTGAGCGCCCGCGCCTGATGCGGCAGATTTCGGCGCTGTATTCGGTGATCGAGCCGCACATGCGCCTGTGGCTGCAACACGCCGACAAACCCCGCAGTGCCCGGGACGAACATGCCTCGATCGTGACGGCTTTGCGTTCCGGCGATCCGGATAAGGCAGCCGCCGTGGTGTGCGAGCACATCGAAGGCACCATCCCGCGGTTGATTCAGTTTCTTGAGGCTCATCAGTAGAAGAACAAACACATCCCCCGTTGCAGCCACCTGGAGTCATGTCATGCAAAAGCCTTGCGCGTTAGTTGCGGTGTTCACCTTGAGTCTGTGTTCCCAATGGGCGTTTGCTGCCCCCGAGTTACCCGAGCGATTAAGCAAGAGCGAAAAGATCGTCTATTGCTCCGGCATGGACTCACCGCCGCTGGTGTCGTTTGACCTGAAGCAAAAACCGGTCGGACTTCAGGTCGACATGGGCGAAGCGATTGCCAAACGCCTGGGTGACAAGAAAGTCGAATGGCGCATCTCGCCTTTCGCCGGGTTGATCCCGGCATTGCTGGCGCAGCAGTGCGACATGATCGTCGATCAACTGTTCGACAAACCCGAACGCCGCGAAGTGATCGACATCGTCAACTTCATGTATTCCAGCCAGTCGATCGTCGTGCCCAAGGGCAACCCGAAATCGGTGAGCACGCTGGAGGATTTGTCGGGGCTCAAGGTCGCGGTCAGTAACGGTTCGACCATCCGCATGCTGCTGGGCAAGGAGAACGAAAAGCTTGAAGCGGCCGGCAAGGCGCCGATGAAACTGGTGGTGTACAACGTCGATGCCGATGCGTTCCAGGCCTTGCGCATCAACCAGGTAGACGCCTTCGGCACCACGGTCGAGTCCGCCGGACACTATCAGCAACTGGCTCCTGACCTGTTCCAGTCAGCGGTGCCAGCCTTCAATCGCATCCTCACCGGTTTTGGCGTCCGCAAAAGCGATCCGCAACTGACCGTGGCGTTGACCGAAGTCCTGCAAGGCATGCGCGCCGACGGCAGCTACACCGCGCTCCTCAGTAAATGGCATGTCGACAGCGACAAACTGGACTGAGGGAAAACCAGATGAATTTCAATTGGGATGTGTTCTGGCAGTACCTGTTGCAGCCCAGCGATGTGTACCTGACGGGGCTCTGGCTGACTTGCCTGATCAGCGTTTCGGCGATGTTGCTCGGTTGTGTGCTGGGGCTGATCGCGGCGTTGATGAAGCTGTCGAGTAACCCGTTGTTGCAATACCCGGTGCGCTTTTATGTCTGGCTGATGCGCGGCACGCCGTTGCTGGTGCAGATCGTGTTTCTGTACACGGCGTTGGCGGCGGGCGGGATTTTCCGCTTTGAAGACCTGGACCTCGGCTGGTTCATCGTGCCGGGCAACATCCAGGCGGCGATCATCGCTCTGGGCCTCAACGAAGGCGCCTACATGGCCGAAATCATTCGGGCCGGCATCGGTGCGGTGGACAAGGGGCAGTACGAAGCCGGGCGGTCCCTGGGCATGACGTTCCCCAAATTGATGCGCCGCATCGTGCTGCCGCAAGCGTTCCGGGTGATCGTGCCGCCGCTGGGCAACGAGTTCAACGTGATGCTGAAAAACACCACGCTGGTCAGCGTGATCGGGGTGCAGGAACTGCTGCTCAGCACGCAAATGGTGACCTCGGCGACCTTCCGCGTGTTCGAGTTGTACCTGGTCGTGGCCATCTACTTCCTGGCGTTGACCACACTCTGGGGCTTTTTCCAGCGCTGGCTGGAGACACGTTTCGGTCAGTCCGATCGCCCGGCACCGGCCGCCAGCCGGATGTTCGGACGCAACACCATGAAACTGTTGAGAGGGCGTTGAGATGGCGCACATGAGTGAAGAACTGGTCATCGAAGCGCTGGATATCCACAAGTCGTTTGGTGAGCTTGAGATTCTCAAGGGCATTTCCCTGCAAGTGAAACGCGGTGAAGTGGTGGTGCTGATCGGTGCGTCGGGCTCCGGTAAAACCACGTTTATCCGCTGTATCAATTTGCTGGAGGACATCCAGTCGGGGCAGATCCGCGTCGCGGGTCAGCCGATGGGCTATCGCACCCGGGCCGATGGCAGCCTGGTCCGGGATTCGGAGCGCAACATTGCTCGCCAGCGTCGGGACATCGGCATGGTGTTCCAGCGATTCAATTTGTTCCCGCATATGACGGCTCTGGAAAACATCATCGAGGCGCCCATCCAGGTGCTGGGTGTTTCGCGCGCGGCGGCGCTGGAGCAAGCGCGGGCGCTGCTCACGCGGGTGGGGCTGGCGGAAAAGGCCGATCATTACCCGTCGATGTTGTCCGGTGGCCAGCAGCAGCGGGTGGCCATCGCCCGGGCATTGGCCATGAAACCCCAGGCCATGCTGTTCGATGAGCCCACCAGCGCCCTTGACCCCGAGACGGTGGGGGAAGTGCTGCAAGTCATGAAGGAGCTGGCCGAGGAGGGCATGACCATGGTCGTTGTCACCCATGAAATGGGGTTTGCCCGTGAGGTGGCTGATCGGGTGGTGGTGCTCGATCAGGGCGAACTGATCGAACAGGGGCCGCCTGAGCAGATTTTCAGTCAGCCGAAGCACGCGCGTACCCGCGCCTTTCTCAGTCGAGTGTTGTAAGCCCATCAAACAAATTTGTGTGAGTCCTGCCATGTTCAAATTTTCTGCCCATGAATATCCCTACGCCTCACAACGTCAAAGCGTCTTCGCCAAACGCGGCATGGTCGCCGCTTCACAACCACTGGCCGCTGAAGCCGGAATTGAAATCATGCGTCGTGGTGGCAATGCCATCGATGCAGCGATTGCCACCGCCGCAGCGTTAACCGTTGTCGAGCCCACCGGTTGCGGTATTGGTGGCGACGCGTTTGCGTTGGTCTGGACGCAAAACAAATTGCACGGTTTGAACGCCAATGGCGCTGCGCCACAAGCCTTGAGCATCGAGGCGGTTAAAGCCGCGGGCCATGAAAAGATGCCGTTGCATGGCTGGACGCCGGTCACCGTTCCGGGTTGCCCGTCGGCCTGGGCTGAGCTGTCCAAACGTTTCGGTCGACTACCGTTTGCCGAGTTGCTGCAACCGGCAATCAGTCTGGCGCGCGATGGTTTTCCCGTGTCGCCGGTGGTTGCGCTGCAATGGCAAAGCGCGCTGGAGGATTTCACACCCGACCGCAGCGAGGTGCTTGAAAGCTGGTTCGAGACCTTTCTGATTGAAGGTCGTGCGCCCCGTGCCGGTGAACTGTTCCGCAACCCGGCCCAGGCTCGAACCCTCAACGAGTTGGCGGCCAGCGGTTGTGAAAGTCTCTACCGTGGTGCGCTGGCACAACGGCTGGACGCACACTCCAGGGCCACGGGTGGTTACTTGCGCGCCAGCGACTTGCAGGACTACCGCGCGCAATGGGTCGAGCCGATCAAGGTCAATTATCGCGGGGTCGACGTCTGGGAAATTCCACCGAGCGGGCAGGGGCTGGTGGCGTTGATGACGTTGAAGATACTCGAGGGCTTCGACTTCGATCACCGCGACAGTCAACAGACCTGGCATCGACAACTCGAAGCCATGAAACTCGCCTACAGCGATGGCTTGCACTACATCACGGATCCGGAACACATGCGGGTTGCTGTCGATGACTTGCTGAGTGAACACTATGCAAGCCATCGCCGAGCGCAGATTGGCGAACAGGCAATCGCGCCGCAGCCGGGCGATCCCCACGCCAGCGGCACCGTCTACCTGGCCACCGCCGACGCCGATGGCAACATGGTTTCATTTATCCAGAGCAACTATCACGGGTTCGGTTCCGGCGTGGTATTGCCCGACAGCGGTATCGCCCTGCAAAACCGTGGCGAAGAATTCAGCCTCGATCCCGGGCATTCCAACTGCCTGGCCCCTGGCAAAAAGACTTTCCACACCATCATTCCCGGGTTTCTCAGCAAGGACGGTGAGGCGATGGGGCCGTTTGGAGTGATGGGCGGTTACATGCAGCCGCAAGGGCATGTGCAAATGGTGATGAACCTGGTGGATTTCGGACTCAACCCGCAAGCGGCCCTCGATGCGCCGCGCTGGCAATGGCTGGGCGGACTGAAGGTCGGAATCGAACAGGATGCATCACGGGACATGGCGGCGGCGCTGGCACGTCGTGGTCACACGGTGGAAGTTGCCTGCGATCTCACCAGTTACGGGCGAGGGCAGATCATCCTGCGTGATCCTGAAACGGGGGTGTTGTGCGGGGGAACCGAGCCGCGAACGGATTCGCATATCGCGGTGTATTGAAAGGGCTGGAAGGGGGTATCAAGGGGGCGTCCTCCTTGACGCCGAGGCAGCTTAGAGATTGTGCGATTGATTCTCAAGTGCTATTTGCCATTAGTTTGCCCTAATGATCACAGGCTTCTCTTGCCAACAAATATTCTTTTGATATCATCCGCGCCATCGAATTTGCGGCACCTGAAGACTTCATTAGCCTGAAGCCATAAGCCAGAAAACTGGCAAAAAAAGACCCGGCAAAAAGCCGGGTCAAAAACCGTGATTAGCCTGATGAGGAGATAGTCCAAAAGACCGACCTAAGGTCTTTTGGTCCATCGACTGATCTCGCGACCAGCTGATGCAATAATAATCATTCTCGTTTGCAAGTCAAATGATTTTATCTGCGCGATTGGAAAATTCTTTCCAGTCCTCTCTTTTTTACACCTTCGCTTCAACCGATTTGATGTCTCTCCAGTGACCGGTCCACCATGGCTTTGGCCATGTCGATCATGTGCACTGCCGAAAACGCCAAGTCCCGACTTGAACCCTGCAAATGGCTGGCTGATTCGAAAGCCGTGGCGGCGGCACAGCGCAGCAGGTCTGACGCATGGACCAGCGCCTCCTCGCTGCTGATGTTTCGGTTCACATCAAAGAAACGTTCCGCGACCCCTTCCTCTGAAACAGCCGGTTTCAGGTAATAGTCCAGTGCGCGCTGGGCGGCGGCCGAACCTTGCGGTGAGGTGAGGGAGGTATCGATTTGCATATCAGGCAGGTCGTTGGCGGGTTGGGTCATGGTGGGGGAAAGCTCCGTGATTGATTCAGATCCGTGAATC
This sequence comes from Pseudomonas sp. SDO5591_S426, assembly GCF_054070755.1. Lineage (NCBI taxonomy): Bacteria > Pseudomonadati > Pseudomonadota > Gammaproteobacteria > Pseudomonadales > Pseudomonadaceae > Pseudomonas > Pseudomonas sp. SDO5591_S426. The sequence continues at coordinate 8,764 of NZ_JBSVXD010000112.1, forward strand.
CATCCTAGTACGATATGTATTTGTGACCATAGTTTAAATACTACAATTTGTGTTTTGATGGCCGGAGTCCACCCCGTATCGTGCCGCACATGGATAAATGGATTGAATTGGTCAAGGCCAAGATGAGTGAGCTCAAAGTCACTCAAGAGATACTCGCCGACCGCCTCGGGATGTCCCAGGGCGGCGTTGGTCATTGGCTGAACAAGCGTCGCGAGCCCGGCATCGACAACATGAACCGCGTGTTGAAGGCGCTCGGGATGGATTTTCTCGAGGTGGTGTTGGTGATTCGCGAGCCTCAAGAGCCGCAGGACGACGGGATTTCCCTGACGCAAAAGTACAATCCGTACTTCCGCTACCCGGTCAGTGACTGGCGGGAAACCGGGGAGGTCCGTGATGGCGAACAGGCGCAATACCGTTTTGAATTGTCGGACTACCACGCACAAGGCGCAGCATTCTGGCTGACGGTCACGGGCGATGCGATGACCGCACCCAGTGGCCTCAGCATCGCCGAAGGCATGTTGATCCTGGTGGACCCGGACGTGGAAGCCGTACCAGGCAAACTGGTCATCGCGCAGTGGCAGGACAGCAGCGAGGCGGTTTTTCGCAAGTTGATCGAAGAGGGCGGGCAGCGTTACCTGGTCCCGCTCAATCCGACGTATCCGAAAGCCCTTTACACCGAAGAGTGCCGAATCATCGGCGTGGTGGTTCAGGCAACAGCTAAGTTCTGATCAGACCGGTCCTCACAATATGTAGGACCGGTCTTTTTTCAGGCCTCTTCCAGCTCGACCAGCGCACTACCTTCGCTGACCATCTCGCCTTCCTGGCAGTACAGTGCCTTGATCACACCCGCATGCGGTGCACGAATGCTGTGTTCCATCTTCATCGCTTCCAGCACCACCAATTGCGCCCCGGCTTCGACCGTTTGCCCGGCCTCCACCAGCACGCGCACGATGCTGCCGTTCATGGGCGCAGTCAGCCCGCCCTGATGACTGTGGCTGGCCTCGACGGCACTGATCGGGTCGTAGGACTCGATGCGATGCAGCTCACCGTCCCATTGCAAATACACATGTTCACCCCGACGGATCGCCCGATGCTGGCGGCGCACGCCGTTGTGTTCGGTCAGCAATTGCTCGCCCCGGAGTTGGGCGTTGATGTCGCCCAAAGTCAGCGCACGATCCTGGCCTTCACAACTCAGGTGCAGGGTGATTTCCGCTGGCAATCCGGCGCGGAATCCGTTGCCGATGGCCCAGGGCGAACTCGGATCTTCACTGCGTGTTGAACGGTGCTGACTCTGGGCGAACGTCTGGGCAGCGGCTTGCCAGAATTCGTCGCTGAGTTGCGCAGGCGCTGGCAGCAGTTGCTCTTGATAGCGCGGGATAAACCCGGTATCCAGTTCCGCCGCGGCAAACGCCGGGTGGCCGATGATGCGCCGCAGAAAGTTGATGTTGGTCTTCAGTCCGCCAATGGCGAATTCATCGAGCATGCTTAGCAGGCGCAATCGGGCCTGTTCACGGTCCTCGCCCCAGGCAATCAACTTGCCGAGCATCGGGTCATAGAATGGCGAAATCTCATCGCCCTCTTCAACTCCGCTGTCCACTCGACGGCCCGCACCCGGTGCGGATTCGCGATACAGCTCCAGGCGCCCGGTTGCGGGCAGGAAGTCATTGCCCGGATCTTCGGCATACAGCCGCACTTCAATCGCATGGCCGATCAGCGGCACCTGCTCTTGAGTCATCGGCAAGGCTTCGCCACGCGCCACACGAATCTGCCACGCCACCAGGTCGAGGCCCGTGATGGCTTCAGTGACCGGGTGTTCCACTTGCAGGCGAGTGTTCATCTCCATGAAGAAGAACTCGCCGCGCGCATCCAGCAAGAACTCCACGGTGCCGGCACCGACGTAGCCGATGGCCTGAGCCGAACGCACAGCGGCTTCACCCATGGCGCGGCGCAGTTCCGGGCTCAGGCCCGGCGCCGGTGCTTCTTCGACGACTTTCTGGTGACGACGCTGAATGGAGCAGTCGCGTTCGTTGAGGTACAGGCAGTTGCCGTGCTGATCGGCGAATACCTGGATTTCCACGTGACGCGGTTTGAGCAGGTACTTCTCCACCAGCATCCGCGAATCGCCGAACGACGAAAGCGCTTCACGTTGGGCCGAGGCCAGGGCTTCGGCCAGTTGGCTGACGTCCTCGACCACTTTCATGCCTTTGCCGCCGCCACCGGCCGTGGCCTTGAGCAGCACCGGGTAGCCGATGCGTTCGCAGGCATCGCGGAAGGTGTCGAGGTCTTGAGCCTCGCCGTGATAGCCCGGCACCAGTGGCACGCCAGCAGTTTCCATCAGGGCCTTGGCGGCGGACTTGCTGCCCATGGCGTCGATGGCCGAGGCGGGCGGGCCGAGGAAAATCAGGCCTGCCGCTTCGATGGCACGGGCGAACCCGGCGTTCTCCGACAGAAAGCCATAACCGGGATGGATCGCCTGGGCGCCGCTGGCCTTGGCCGCGGCGATCAGTTTGTCGATTTGCAGGTAACTCTCAGCGGCTTTGCTGCCACCCAGGTCGACGCGGATATCCGCCTCGCGGCTGTGGCGGGCGTCACGGTCGGTGGCGCTATGCACGGCCACGGTGGTCAGGCCCAGGGCCTTGGCGGTGCGCATCACCCGGCAAGCGATTTCGCCACGGTTGGCCACCAGCAGGGTAGTGAGTACAGGTGCGCTCATCAACGCGGCTCCTTGGTGGTGGTTTCGGCTTGCCAGCTCGGCGGACGTTTCTGCAAAAAGGCACGCAGACCTTCCTGGCCTTCGGGGCTGACGCGGATGCGGGCGATGGCGTTTTCGGTGTAGCGACGCAGTGCCGGGTTCAGCGAACCGTCGCCGACTTCACGGAGCAAGTCCTTGCTGGCACGCATGGCGGCAGGACTGTTGAGCAGCAGGTTGTCGATCCACTGATCGATTTTTTGCTCCAGCTCGGCAATCGGATAACTCTCCGACAACAGGCCCAGCTCCCGTGCCCGTTGCCCGCCAAAGCGTTCAGCGGTCAGGGCATAGCGCCGGGTGGCGCGCTCGCCGATGGCTTGCACCACGAACGGGCTGATCACCGCCGGTGCCAGGCCGATGCGTACTTCCGACAGGCAGAACTGCGCGTCATCGGCGCCGATGGCCATGTCGCAGCAACTGATCAGGCCCAACGCGCCGCCAAAGGCTGCGCCTTGCACCACGGCCAGGGTCGGGACTTTCAGTTTGGCCAGGTTGTACATCAACTCCGCCAGTTCCCGGGCGTCGTCGAGGTTGGTGTGGTAATCGAGTTCGGCCGATTGCTGCATCCACGCCAGATCGGCGCCGGCGCTGAAGTGCTTGCCACGGCCACGGACGATCAGGAATCGCAGGCTGGCATCGCTCGCGACCTTGTCCAGTGCGAGGATCAGTTCGCGGATCATCTCGGCGTTGAAGGCGTTGTTCTTTTCTTCGCGGCTGAGCCACAGCGTGGCGAAACCACGGGGGTCGGTCAGCAGTTCGAGGGTGTTGAAGTCGCTCATGTTCTTCTCCCGATCACATCCGGAACACGCCGAAGCGGCTCGGTTCGATTGGCGCGTTCAACGACGCGGACAAGGCCAGGGCCAGCACGTCGCGGGTCTGGGCCGGGTCGATGACACCGTCGTCCCACAAGCGAGCGCTGGAATAGTAGGGGTGTCCCTGTTCTTCGTATTGGTCGAGGATCGGTTGCTTGATCTCGGCTTCCTGCTCGGCGCTGAAAGCCTGGCCACTGCGTTCGGCCTGTTCGCGCTTGACCTGCACCAGCACGCCGGCCGCCTGTTCGGCGCCCATCACGCCGATGCGCGCATTCGGCCACATCCACAGGAAGCGCGGATCGTAGGCGCGACCGCACATGCCGTAGTTGCCGGCACCGAAGCTGCCGCCGATGATCACGGTGAACTTCGGCACCTTGGCGCAGGCCACGGCGGTTACCAATTTTGCGCCATGTTTGGCGATGCCGCCGGCCTCGTATTTCTGGCCGACCATGAAACCGGTGATGTTTTGCAGGAACAGCAGCGGGATGCCACGTTGACAGGCCAACTCGATGAAGTGCGCGCCTTTCTGCGCCGCTTCAGCGAACAGGATGCCGTTGTTGGCGAGGATCGCGATCGGGTAACCGTGCAGGTAGGCAAAACCGCACACCAGCGTAGTCCCGAACAGCGCCTTGAACTCGTCGAACACCGACCCGTCCACCAAACGCGCAATCACTTCGCGCACATCGAACGGCTGCTTGGCGTCGGCCGGGACAACGCCGTACAACTCGTCGCTGCTATAGAGCGGGGCGATTGGCGTGCGTTGCTGAACTTCGCCTTGCTTGCGCCAGTTGAGGTTGGCCACGCTGCGTCGCGCGATGGCGAGGGCGTGTTCATCGCTTTCGGCGTAATGGTCGGCCACACCGGAAATCTTGCAGTGCACATCGGCCCCGCCGAGGTCTTCGGCGCTGACCACTTCACCGGTCGCGGCTTTCACCAGCGGCGGGCCGGCGAGGAAGATCGTCGCTTGCTCGCGGACCATGATCGCTTCGTCAGCCATCGCCGGCACGTACGCGCCGCCGGCGGTGCAGGAGCCCATGACCACGGCAATCTGTGGAATGCCCATAGCGCTCATGTTGGCCTGGTTGAAGAAGATCCGGCCGAAGTGTTCGCGGTCCGGAAACACTTCATCCTGACGCGGCAGGTTGGCGCCGCCGGAGTCCACCAGATAGATGCACGGCAGGCGGTTCTGTTGGGCGATGGTCTGGGCGCGCAGGTGCTTTTTCACGGTCAGCGGGTAGTACGAGCCACCTTTTACCGTGGCATCGTTGGCGACGATCATGCATTCGACGCCTTCCACACAGCCAATCCCGGCAATCACGCCAGCGGCGGGAACGTCTTCGCCATACACCTCGTAGGCCGCCAGCTGGCTGATTTCCAGAAACGGCGAACCCGGATCAAGCAGGCGGTTGATGCGCTCGCGAGGCAGCAATTTGCCCCGCGAGGTGTGGCGTTCTTGAGCTTTCGGACCACCACCTTGCGCGACTTGGGCGAGCAAGGTGTGCAGCGCGTCGACCTGTTTGAGCATCGCCGCGCTGTTGGCCGCGAACTCCGCTGAACGGGGGTTGAGCTGGGTATGCAGGATAGCCATGGACAGCTCCGTTTAGCGGGTTTCGTTGAACAGTTCGCGACCGATCAGCATGCGACGGATCTCACTGGTGCCGGCGCCGATTTCGTACAGCTTGGCGTCACGCAACAGACGGCCGGCCGGGAATTCGTTGATGTAGCCGTTGCCGCCGAGAATCTGGATCGCGTCGAGGGCCATTTGCGTGGCGCGTTCGGCGCTGTAGAGGATCACCCCGGCAGCGTCCTTGCGCGTGGTTTCGCCGCGCTCGCAGGCCTGGGCCACGGCATACAGGTAGGCGCGGCTGGCGTTGAGTTGGGTGTACATGTCGGCGACCTTGCCCTGGATCAGCTGGAACTCGCCGATGCTTTGGCCGAACTGCTTGCGGTCGTGGATGTACGGCACGATCAAGTCCATGCACGACTGCATGATCCCGGTCGGACCGCCTGAAAGAACGACGCGCTCGTAGTCGAGACCGCTCATCAGCACTTTCACGCCGCCGTTGAGCACGCCGAGGATGTTTTCTTCCGGCACTTCGACGTCATCGAAAAACAGTTCGCAGGTGTTGGAACCGCGCATGCCGAGCTTGTCGAACTTGTTGCTGCGGCTGAAGCCTTTCCAGTCGCGCTCGACGATGAAAGCGGTGATGCCGTGCGGGCCTTTTTCCAGGTCGGTCTTGGCGTAGATCACGTAGGTATTGGCGTCAGGACCGTTGGTGATCCAGGTCTTGCTGCCGTTGAGCACGTACTTGTCGCCACGTTTTTCGGCGCGCAGTTTCATCGACACCACGTCGGAACCGGCGTTCGGCTCGCTCATGGCCAGGGCGCCGATGTGCTCGCCGCTGATCAGCTTCGGCAGGTATTTGGCTTTCTGTTCGTGGTTGCCGTTGCGGTTGATCTGGTTGACGCAGAGGTTGGAGTGGGCGCCGTAGGACAACGCCACCGAGGCCGAGCCACGGCTGATTTCTTCCATTACCACCACGTGGGCCAGATAGCCGAGGCCAGCACCGCCGTACTCTTCAGGAACGGTGATGCCCAGCAGGCCCATGTCGCCGAATTTGCGCCACAGGTCGGCGGGGAACAGGTTGTCGATGTCGATCTGAGCGGCGCGCGGGGCGATCTCTTTGGCGACGAAGGACTGAACCTGATCGCGCAGCATGTCGATGGTTTCACCGAGGGCAAAATTCAGGGATGGGTAGCTCATGGGTCACCTTTTGGCTTTTTTGTAGGGTGGGGAGGGCAGTGATTCGGCTCTCACCTTTACGTTAACGTAAGCCTGTGACGAAAGGCTGTCAATCACCCTTTACGTTAACGTCAACTTGGGTGATTCTGTAGGAGCCGAGCTTCCTCGCGATGGACGTTAACGGTAGCGCGTATTGTCTGGTTGAACGCGTTGTCCATACGTCCATCGCGAGCAGGCTCGCTCCTACAGGTACAGGTGCAGGTAGCCCATTAATAAAGACAATAGGGGTCGTCATGGATCAACCCAGTGCAAGCCCGCAACGCAGTTACACCCGTGGTTCCCAGGACAAAGCCTTGCTGGCGATGACCATTGGCCAGGCGTTCGACAACACTGTCGCGCAGTACCCGACCGGAGAAGCGCTGGTCGTACGCCATCAACAGCTGCGCTACACCTGGCGGCAACTGGCGGATGCGGCGGATACGCATGCCAGGGCACTGCTGGCGCTGGGCTTGCAGGCCGGTGACCGTCTCGGCATCTGGGCGCCGAATTGCGCGCAATGGTGCATCACGCAGATTGCCACTGCGAAAATCGGCGTGATCCTGGTCAACATCAACCCGGCCTACCGCAGCTCCGAACTCGAATACGTATTAAAGCAGTCGGGTTGCCAGTGGCTGGTCTGCGCCGGGGCTTTCAAGACCTCGAACTACCACGCCATGCTGCAAGGCCTGGTGCCTGAGCTGGCCGAGCAATCCATCGGCAAATTACAGAGTGAACGCTTGCCGGATCTTCGCGGCGTGATCAGCCTGGATGCACAGCCGCCCAGCGGTTTCCTGCCGTGGTCGCAATTGGCCGATCTGGCGGCCAGCGTGTCGGGCGAACAACTGCGCGAACGTCAGGACAGCCTGCATTTCGATCAAGCGGTGAACATTCAGTACACCTCCGGCACCACCGGTTTCCCCAAGGGTGCGACCCTCAGTCACTACAACATTCTCAACAACGGTTACATGGTGGGTGAAAGCCTCGGCCTGACCGCCGCTGATCGCCTGGTGATCCCGGTGCCGTTGTATCACTGCTTCGGCATGGTCATGGGCAATCTGGGTTGCATCACCCATGGCAGCACCATGATTTACCCCAACGATGCCTTCGACCCGCTGCTGACCCTCAGCACCGTCGCCGAAGAAAAAGCCACTGCGCTCTATGGCGTACCGACCATGTTCATCGCCATGCTCGATCAGCCGCAGCGTGCCGAATTCGATCTGTCGAGCCTGCGCACCGGAATCATGGCGGGGGCGACATGCCCGATCGAAGTGATGCGTCGTGTCATCAGCGAAATGCACATGAGCGAGGTGCAGATTGCCTACGGCATGACGGAAACCAGTCCGGTGTCGTTGCAGACCGGTCCGTCAGACGACCTGGAGTTGCGCGTCACCACCGTCGGTCGTACCCAGCCGCAACTGGAAAGCAAGATCATCGACGAGGCAGGCAATCTTGTACCGCGCGGCACCATCGGCGAATTGTGCACTCGCGGTTACAGCGTGATGCTCGGTTACTGGAACAATCCTCAGGGCACCGCAGAAGCGATCGATCAGGCAGGCTGGATGCACACCGGTGATCTGGCGAGCATGAACGACGAGGGTTACGTGTGCATTGCCGGGCGTAACAAGGACATGATCATCCGCGGCGGTGAGAATGTTTACCCGCGGGAGCTGGAAGAGTTTTTCTTTACCCACCCGGCCGTGGCCGACGTGCAGGTGATCGGCATTCCTTGCTCGCGCTACGGCGAGGAGATCGTTGCCTGGATCAAATTCCACCCCGGCCATAGCGCCACCGAGCAGGAGCTGCAAGCGTGGTGCAAGGAGCGCATCGCGCACTTCAAGACACCGCGTTACTTCAAGTTCGTCGAGGAGTTTCCGATGACGGTGACCGGCAAGATCCAGAAATTCCGGATGCGCGAGATCAGTATCGAGGAGCTAAAAGCGATACGGTAGGAGCTGCCGAAGGCTGCGATCTTTTGGGGTTGGCGAAGGTCAAGATCAAAGGATCGCAGGCTGCGCCACCTCCTGCAAGGTTGCGATTCTCTTGGAAAACTCAAACACCAGACAGCACAAAGGGGAGCCGAAGCTCCCCTTTAATTTTCGTTGCGCGTGCTCTTTTTTTATTATTGAGGGTCGGTCTGTTTTTGTTTTTGGCAACCGTTGCCCTTTACCGCTGTTTTTGGCGATCCCCATTCGGGATCAAGAGCAAACGTATTTTTTTGAGCGCTGATCTACTTTCTCGCTGAGCGATCCAACCGATTCGGGAGCTACCTGAAGGTAGTTTTATTATTCTCTGTCCGGTTGCGGGTAACTCCGAAAAGCACCCTGAAAAGCACATCTTCTCCAAAAAAATCTGTTAGCTGCGTCTCTGCCGTGTTGTTTTTGTTATGTCAGAGTCGTTACGTCTTGTTTTTATTAGGGTTGCCGCAATTTTTTTTATTCTTGTTGTGCGATAGATATAGCAGAAGCCGTGCCAACTTTTAAAAACCCTTTAAAATCAATGCTTTGAGTTTTTGTAGGGTTTTTCGCCTCAGGCAAAACCCTACATTTTGTTTCCGTGTTACTCGCTTGCGCCCACGTTTCAGATACTGCGGTAACACCCGGACACATTCCCCCCCACTCATTGTGCGCTGCGAGCCTTGGCCACACGCGAACCGGTAGGGCGACCCAATACGTTGCAGATTTGCTGGCCGGCCAGGATCAACGCGTCGAGGTCGATTCCGGTTTCGATACCCAGGCCGTTGAGCAGGTAGACCACGTCTTCGGTGGCGACGTTACCGCTGGCGCCCTTGGCGTATGGGCAGCCGCCGAGGCCGGCGATGGAGCTGTCGAATACCGCGATGCCTTCCAGCAGGCTGGCGTAGATATTGGCCATGGCCTGACCGTAGGTGTCGTGGAAATGCCCGGCCAGTTTTTCTCGCGGCACGTCAGCCGACACCACTTCGAACATCTTGCGCGTTGCGCCGGCAGTGCCGGTGCCGATGGTGTCGCCCAGCGAAACCTCATAGCAGCCCATGGCGTAGAGCTCGCGGGCAACAAGGGCGACTTGCTCAGGTTTGACGTGTCCTTCATAAGGGCAGCCCAGCACGCAAGACACATAACCACGCACCGTCACGCCGTGTTGTTTGGCGGCGTCCATGATCGGCACGAAACGCTCCAGGCTTTCGCTGATCGAGCAGTTGATGTTGCGCTGGGAAAACGCTTCCGACGCTGCCGCGAACACCGCGACTTCCTTGACCCCGCTGGCCAATGCATCTTCAAAGCCGCGCAGGTTGGGGGCGAGGGCGCCGTAGGTGACGCCCGGTTTGCGCTGGATCTGCGCGAAGACATCAGCGGAACCGGCCATCTGCGGCACCCACTTGGGCGAAACGAAACTGCCGACTTCTATATAGCCCAGGCCCGCAGCCGTGAGCGCGTCGACCAGTTGCACCTTGTCGGCGACGCTGATGGGTTGGGCTTCGTTTTGCAGACCGTCGCGGGGGCCGACTTCGACCAGGCGTACTTGGGTGGGGAGGGGCATGGGGATTCGACCTGTGTTGATTGTTCGGAGAACCCTGTAGGAGCGAGCCTGCTCGCGATGGGCTCCCAGGCACCGCGTTTATCCCGCAGACATGCGTCATCGTTGACGACCATCGCGAGCAGGCTCGCTCCTACAAGGGGTCGGGGTTTATTGAATCGATTCCTGGCTTTTGAGCGTCTGTTCCAGCGCCTGCACGCAGCGCTCTTCGGCAGTATCCAGCTCCAGTTTCATCTGTTCGATGTCCAGCAACTGCTGTTCCAGCTGTTCCCGGCGTTCGCTGATTTTCGCCAGCATGCTGTGCAGTTGCTTGGTGTTACCGCTGGAGGGGTCGTAAAGCTCGATCAACTCGCGGCATTCGGCCAGGGAAAAACCGATGCGCTTGCCCCGCAGGATCAACTTCAGGCTGACCTTGTCACGGGGCGAGTAGATACGTTCCTGACCACGACGTTCAGGGCTGAGCAGGCCTTGCTCTTCATAAAAGCGAATAGCGCGGGTGGTGATGTCGAGCTCGCGGGCGAGGTCGGAGATGCTGTAGGTCTGGCTGCTCATGGAAGCGCTCACGAAAGGTCATGGCGCTAAGCTAAAGGTAGGTTGACGTTTACGTCAAGGGGCTAAAAAAGGATCGCAGCCTGCGGCAGCTCCTATGTATGGACTCGCACCCACTGTCTACCCGCTTTTGAAAAACCGCTGCCCCGTTGCATCTATGTATTAGG
>NZ_JBSVXD010000113.1:0-19245 GCF_054070755.1 Pseudomonas sp. SDO5591_S426
TACATGGATCGGCTTGCACCTGTAGGAGCTGTCGAGCGAAGCGAGGCTGCGATCTCTTGATTTTGCTTTAGATCCGCAACCCGCCATCCATCTCCAGAATCCGACCGGTGTAATAGTCGTTCTCGAAGATGTACGCCGCCGAATGGGCGATTTCGTCAGGCTTGCCCATGCGCTTGAGCGGAATCCCGGCAGTCATCTTCTCCAGCGCTTCAGGCTTCATGCCCAAGGTCATTTCGGTTTCGATGAAGCCCGGTGCAATGCCGGCGACACGAATGCCGTAGCGCGCCAGTTCCTTGGCCCAGGTCACGGTCGCGGCGGCGACACCGGCCTTGGCGGCGGAGTAGTTGGTCTGACCGACGTTGCCAGCGCGGGAAATCGACGAGATATTGATGATCGCGCCGCTGTTGTTCAGCTCGACCATTTTCGCCGCGACTTCACGGGTGCACAGGAACACGCCGGTCAGGTTGACGTCGATCACCGCCTGCCACTGTGCCAGGCTCATCTTGGTCATTTCGCCGTCCTTGACCTTGAGTAGCAGACCGTCACGCAGGATCCCGGCGTTGTTGATCAGGCCGTGGATCGCGCCGAAGTCTTCAGCAACCTGGGCGACCATGTGCGTTACTTGCTCTTCATTGGCGACGTTGCACAGATAAGCGCGAGCTTCGACACCTTTGGCCTTGCAGGCTGCTACCGCGTCGTCGAGTTTTTCCTGGTTCAGGTCGACCAGGGCCAGCTTCGCGCCTTTGCCCGCGAAATACTCGGCCATCGAGCGGCCTAAACCCTGGCAACCGCCAGTGATAATGATTACTTTGTCAGTGAGTTGCATTCGCATGCCCCGGTAGCAGGTCTGAGTGGTTTTCCTTAGAGAGCCTCTCGATCTGCACCTGACGTGGCCTGGCTGCACATGAGAACTGCCCCGATGGCGTGCTGGGACTTTCCACCAGCAGCCCGTCCGTTTTTTTGACGGATTCTATATAAGGAGTCATAAATTGAGCGTTGAAGCGGCTAAGCATGCACGAGAATTGCTTCTCAAGGAATACCGTGGAGTGCTCTCGACACACTCCAAATCAATACCCGGTTTCCCGTTCGGCTCCGTGGTTCCGTACTGTCTGGACGAGCAGGGCCGGCCGCTGATCCTGATCAGCCGTATCGCCCAGCACACCCACAATTTGCAAAAAGACCCGAAATGCTCGTTGTTCGTGGGTGAGCGCGGCGCTGAAGACGTACAGGCGGTCGGTCGCCTGACTTATCTGGCTGAAGCGCAGCAACTCGAAGACGAAACTTCCATCGAAGCAGCTGCCGAGCGCTACTACCGCTACTTCCCGGAGTCGCAGGGCTACCACAATGCCCATGATTTCGATTTCTGGGTGCTCACGCCGGTCCGTCACCGCTATATCGGTGGCTTCGGTGCGATTCACTGGGTCAATGAGCTGACGCTGGCCAATCCGTTCGCCGGCAAGGCTGAAATCAGCATGGTCGAGCACATGAACGCTGATCACGCCAAAGCCATTGCCCATTACGTGGACCTGGCGGGTTTGCCGAAAACTTCGCCAGCACAATTGGTCGGTATCGACACCGAAGGCATGCACCTGCGCATCGGTCAAAGCCTGTACTGGCTGCCGTTCCAAGCGCCGTGTAATACGCCGACACAAGTTCGCGAAGCCTTGGTTTTCCTGGCTCACGCTGAACATTGGCCGAAAAATGAAGTGGCCGACGCTTGAATTCACGAAACGGCGACGTCATCTAAGGTGAACTGGCAAGGCATTCTTGCGTTGAGGAACCATTTGATGCGCCCTTTTTTGTTGCTCTTTCTGCTGTTCCCGGTGTTGGAGCTGTTCGTATTCGTCAAGGTGGCAGGGGCGATCGGGTTTTTCCCGGCCCTGCTGCTGATCATTCTCGGCTCGATGTTCGGCGTGTTCGTGCTGCGCATCGCCGGCCTGGCCACGGCGCTGCGTGCCCGTGAAAGCCTGAACCGCGGCGAGTTGCCGGCCCAGACCATGCTCGAAGGCCTGATGCTGGCGTTGGCCGGTGGTCTGTTGATCCTGCCGGGCTTCATCAGCGACGTGATCGGCCTGATCATGCTGCTGCCGATCAGCCGCCGTCTGCTGGCCAATAAAATGCGCCAGCGCGCCGAAGAGCAGGCGATCCGCCAACGGGCGTTTGCCGATGATCTCCAGGCCCGTGGCGGTCCTGCACCGCGCGAACCCTTGGGTCGTGAGCCCAATGTGATCGAAGGCGAGTTCGAACACCGCGATACCAAGTAACACCTCAGCGACACGGCACCTTCGGGTGCCGTGTTCGTTTGCGGGACATCGACATGAAAATTTTTCGATGCCCACCCTTGTAATAAGCTTATGCGCCCTTATGTAACGGTCACCGCAAGGTTTCTGGCGATCACGCCAGACAGACTTCCGCGGTTCGCTTGACGAACCGCACCCGGCACCGCCGGACTTTGTTAAACCCGCCGGGACTACACCGGCCGATGAAAACCACAATTAGGAGAGATCGACAATGAAGCTTCGTCCTCTGCATGACCGCGTCGTCATCCGTCGCAGCGAAGAAGAAAAGAAAACCGCTGGCGGTATCGTCCTGCCAGGTTCGGCTGCTGAAAAAGTCAACAGCGGTGAAATCCTCGCAGTCGGCACCGGCCGCGTACTGGAAAACGGTGAAGTGCGTGCACTGGCCGTCAAAGTTGGCGACAAGGTTGTGTTCGGTCCTTACTCCGGCAGCAACACTGTGAAAATCGACGGCGAAGACCTGCTGGTAATGAGCGAGAACGAAATCCTCGCTGTTATCGAAGGCTGATTACCCGCTCATTTTCCCGCGACTACAAAGTATTTAAGGAATATCGATCATGGCTGCTAAAGAAGTTCTGTTTGGCGATTCCGCCCGCAAGAAAATGCTCAAAGGCGTCAACGTCCTGGCTGACGCGGTAAAAGCGACCCTGGGCCCGAAAGGCCGTAACGTGATCATCGAGAAGAGCTTCGGCGCTCCGACCATCACCAAGGACGGCGTTTCCGTCGCCAAAGAAATCGAACTGGAAGACCGTTTCGAAAACATGGGCGCGCAGCTGGTCAAAGACGTTGCCTCCCGTGCCAACGATGACGCTGGTGACGGTACTACCACCGCTACCGTTCTGGCTCAGTCGATCGTCAACGAAGGCCTGAAAGCCGTCGCTGCCGGCATGAACCCGATGGACCTGAAGCGCGGCATCGACAAGGCGACCATCGCCATCGTCAAAGAGCTGAAAAACCTGTCCAAGCCATGCGCTGACACCAAGGCAATCGCTCAGGTTGGCACCATCTCCGCCAACTCCGACAACTCCATCGGCGACATCATTGCCGAAGCCATGGAAAAAGTCGGCAAAGAAGGCGTAATCACCGTTGAAGAAGGCACTGGCCTGGAAAACGAACTGTCGGTTGTAGAAGGCATGCAGTTCGACCGTGGCTACCTGTCCCCGTACTTCGTCAACAAGCCGGAAACCATGGTTGCCGAGCTGGACAACCCGCTGGTTCTGCTGGTCGACAAAAAAATCTCCAACATCCGCGAAATGCTGCCAGTGCTGGAAGCCGTTGCCAAAGCCGGCCGTCCACTGCTGATCGTTTCCGAAGACGTTGAAGGCGAAGCCCTGGCGACTCTGGTCGTGAACAACATGCGTGGCATCGTTAAAGTCGCGGCCGTCAAGGCTCCAGGCTTCGGCGACCGTCGCAAGGCCATGCTGCAGGACATCGCCGTTCTGACCGGCGGTACCGTTATCTCCGAAGAGATCGGCCTGAGCCTGGAAGCCGCTACCCTGGAAAACCTGGGCAGCGCCAAGCGCGTGACCATCTCCAAGGAAAACACCATCATCGTTGATGGTTCTGGCGTAGCCGGCGACATCGAGTCCCGCATTGCCCAGATCCGTGCACAGGTTGCCGAAACTTCCTCGGACTACGACCGTGAAAAACTGCAAGAGCGTCTGGCCAAGCTGTCCGGCGGCGTTGCAGTGATCAAGGTTGGCGCTGGTTCCGAAGTTGAAATGAAAGAGAAGAAAGCCCGCGTTGAAGACGCCCTGCACGCTACCCGTGCAGCCGTTGAAGAAGGCGTGGTACCTGGCGGTGGCGTTGCACTGATCCGTGCTCTGCAAACCCTGAACGATCTGAAAGGCGACAACGCTGATCAGGATGTGGGTATCGCTGTTCTGCGTCGTGCCGTTGAAGCACCGCTGCGTCAGATCGCTGCCAACAGCGGTGACGAGCCAAGCGTTGTGGTCAACGAAGTCAAGAACGGCAAAGGTAACTTCGGTTACAACGCTGCGACTGGCGAATACGGCGACATGATCGAAATGGGTATCCTGGACCCAACCAAGGTTACCCGTTCCGCTCTGCAAGCTGCATCGTCGATCGGCGGTCTGATCCTGACCACCGAAGCCGCTGTTGCTGATGCACCGAAGAAAGACGGCGGTGCTGGCGGCGGTATGCCAGACATGGGCGGTATGGGCGGCATGGGCGGCATGATGTAAGCCAGCCTCACCCCTGTACTAAAAACCCCGCCTGCGAAAGCAGGCGGGGTTTTTTATTGCCTTTTACAAACATCAAAGTCAAAGGATCGCCCGAGGGCTCGGTCCGCGCTCGGGCGATCTTTTGATCTTCTATCAAGCCCTTACCGGTTCGGCCTTGTCTACTCGTTCAACGCTGGATGCCGGCCGATAAAGAATCCAGTAATACGACCCCAAACAAATCAGCCAGCAGAACACTGCCGTCCACACGTTGTGGGAGAAAAAGTGCGCACCCTGCATCATCCGTCCAATGGAAAACACCGTGCCGAGGGCGAAGGCAAAAACAAACGCCGCCCGTGCCAGTCGTGGGCGACGATCACGCAACACAAAGAACAACGCAAACAGCGTGAACCCGGTTGCCGCATGCCCGCCCGGCCAGCAGCGGCCCGGTTTTTCCGTAGCCGGTCGAGGGCTCAGCAATTCACTGTAGGTCTCATGCCCGCCGAACTGTTCAAGGCTCCATGGGCATTGCACCGCCGTCACCGCTTTCATCGGCGTGACAAAGGAAGTCGCCAAACCCAGGGACAACACCAGACAGCCCAACTCCCGTTTGAACGGCTTGAGCCTTGTCATGAAAAACGAGCCGGCAAAGCCAAGGATGGCAAACACCGAGAAAGCGATGACCACTTGTTTGGCGCGATCGTGCAGAACCGTTTCCAGAAAATAACTGTGCCGGCCGATGAAATCCCCGGCCACTGGGTCGTAGAACAGTTTGGCCAGGTCCATGTCCAGAGACGTCAGTTCGAGCAGCATCAGAATGATTGCCGCAACGGCAGGAACTCCAAGGCAAACCCAGAAGTTGAGCGGGCGAGAAGCGGGGCGGACAAGGGTCGAAGCCATGCGGGTTCCTTGGTTGGGAAAGTGTTCTGAAATGCGCAGCCGCGCAGAGTTTGAACCCGATCCTGTCGTCAACGTGTGAATCGATAGTGAAAAAGTCGTTAACCCTGCAAACGTTTGATTTCAGCCATTCCAGCCGCACGCAATCCTAGCCCTGAGCCACACTTGGCCTTAAGCTGCGCGGGCCAAGACGGCCGTTACTGTGTACGGAGAAGGTGCCCATGCGAATTTTATTGGTTGAAGACAACCGCGATATCCTCGCCAATCTGGCCGATTACCTGGGGCTCAAAGGCTATACCGTGGATTGTGCACAGGACGGTTTGTCGGGCCTGCATCTGGCGGCCACCGAGCATTACGACCTGATCGTGCTCGACATCATGCTGCCCGGCATTGACGGCTACACCCTGTGCAAACGCCTGCGCGAAGATGCCCGCCGCGACACGCCGGTAATCATGCTAACCGCGCGCGATCAACTGGACGACCGGTTGCAGGGCTTCAAGTCCGGTGCCGACGATTACCTGATCAAGCCATTTGCCCTGTCTGAGCTGGCGGCGCGCATCGAGGCCGTCATGCGCCGTGCCCAGGGCGGTGGGCGTCGTACCTTGCAAGTCGGTGACCTGATCTATGACCTCGACACGCTGGAAGTCACCCGCGAAGGCCGATTGCTCAAACTCAACCCGGTGGGATTGAAGCTGCTGGCGGTGCTGATGCAGAAAAGCCCTCACGTATTGCGTCGGGAAATTCTCGAAGAAGCGTTGTGGGGCGACGACTGCCCGGACAGCGACAGCCTGCGCAGCCACGTCCACCAGTTGCGTCAGGTGATCGACAAACCGTTCGCCAAACCGTTGCTGCACACCGTGCACGGTGTGGGTTATCGCTTGGCCGAGGGGCGTGATGGAGTTTAAGCAGAGCCTTGCTCAACGGATCATCATCGCCTTTGCGCTGATGAGCGCACTGGTGGCGGGCGCCTTTGCCATGGGCATCGTCGCCACCGTGCACCTGGTGGAAGAAAAACTGATCTCGGCTGGCCTGGGCGGCGACTTGCAACGGCTGTTGCTGATGGACAACGTCTCCGACTGGAGCCATCGCCCGGAACCGGACCAGTTGTTCTATTTCAGCGGCGGACCGGGCGATTTCGAGCTGCCCAAGGATTTGCGCCATCTGGATTCGGGGTTTCACGAGGTCTTCCGCGAGCAGCTGTCGTACCACGCGATGGTCGAGATCGTCGACGGTCGGCGCTATGTGTTGCTGCAGGACCAGAGCGATTTCGAAGAGCGTGAGCGGGTGCTGTTTGCCGTCGTCCTCGTCGGCTTCGTACTTAGCCTGGCACTGGCGGTTTTCCTCGGTTGGGTCCTGGCGCGCAAGGTAATGGCGCCCGTTGTGCGATTGGCTCGGCAAGTTCGTCATCGTGATCAATTGTTGGGCTTGGCGCCGCCTCTGGCGCCGGATTATGCGGCCGATGAAGTGGGTGAGCTGGCAGTGGCCTTCGATGCCACCCTCGGACGTTTGCGCCAGGCATTGACCCGGGAGCGCTTGTTCACCAGTGATGTCAGTCATGAACTGCGCACGCCGTTGATGGTGTTGGCCAGTTCTTGCGAGTTGCTGCTGGAAAATCCGGGCATCGACCAGCGCGGTCGTGCTCAGGTCGAACGAATCGCCCGAGCCAGCGAAGAAATGCGCGAGCTGGTTCAAACCTTCCTGATGCTCGCCCGCGCTCAGCGCGAAGATGCCGGTATGTCACCGCAGCAAACGCTCAGCGGCGTGGCCGATGGCTTGATCGGTCAGTGGCGCGGGCCGATCGAGACCAAAGGCCTGACCCTGGTTTTTGATCCGGGCCAGCCACAGAACATTCGCTACAACGCCACTTTCCTCAATGCAGTGATGGGAAACCTGCTGCGTAACGCACTGCATTACACCGAACGCGGGTTTATCCGACTAACCTTGACCGCCACGGGGTTCCTGGTCGAAGACAGCGGCGTGGGCATTCCTGAAGAGAAACGCGAGGCGATGTTCGAGCCTTTCGTGCGAGGTAATGAAAAACGTGGCGAAGGCCTGGGATTGGGGCTGTCGCTGGTGCAACGGATCTGTGAAAACCAGGGCTGGAGCGTCAGCCTGACGAATATGGAGCCCCATGGCTGTCGTTTTGAAGTGCAGTTGCAGGCGTCTTAGTTGAATTTTCCCGGTTTGGTCTATGTTTTCTTGTAAAGCCTGGAAACACTTCAGGGTTTTACATGACAAATTTTTCACAATTGGATGACTTGGCACTGACATTGCGCTGCCTAAGGTGGATGCCATCAGAAGTGCAAGGAGACCTTGGTGATGGCCGGTCCAATCAAGCTGGATTTTTCCGAAAAATACGACGACAAACACGCGCAACGCTACCTGCGTAAACACCAGGATGGTCTTGGCCGTCGACTATCCCATTGGCGCGATGAACAGCTGGCGCGCAAAGCGCTGACGCTGATCGGTGAGCCGGGTCTGGTCCTCGATTTGCCCTGCGGCGCGGGACGATTCTGGCCGTTGCTGGCAGAAAAACCCAACCGGGTGATCATCGGCGCCGACAACTCCGAGTCCATGATCAAGATTGCTACGCAGGCACAACCCGCCGAAGTGGTCAAACGGGTACAACCCTTGCACACTTCTGCATTCGACATCGCCTTGCCTGATAACGCCGTCGACAGCATTTTCTGCATGCGTTTGCTCCATCACATCGGTGAAGCCGAGCATCGACTGGCCATTCTGCGCGAATTCGAACGCGTCACCCGCGACAGCGTTGTCCTTTCGCTGTGGGTGGACGGTAATTTCAAGGCGTGGAAACGCAAGCGCGCAGAGAGAACCCGTGGGCAGGAAGGTTACCAAAATCGTTTTGTGTTACCGGCTGTTACGGTAGAAAAGGAATTTGAACAAGCGGGTTTCAGAATTCAGGAACGTCTGGACTTTTTGCCGCTCTATGCCATGTGGCGGGTTTACGTATTACGCAAGAGGTAACAGGATGGCAGTGCAGTGTGCAGCAGGTTCGAACGTCGTTTCCCAGGACCGCTTCGACTATTTCTGGAATCAGCGCGGTGAATGGGTAGAAGAGCCCAACGTCCGTCGCGGAGGAGAAAGTGGCGTACAGCGCGTCGTGGGTAGCGATGGTCAGTTGCTCTACGCGAAGCGACAAACCGGCCATATCCACCGCAGCTTGCTGCACCCCTTCGGGCGGCCGACGGTGCTGCGCGAACGCGATGCGCTCACCGGTGTGAGTGCGCTTGGCGTGCGCGTTCCGGAAATCGTTTTTTGCGGGGCACAGCGCGATCCGGTGCACAAATGGCGCGCGTTGCTGGTCACCAAATCACTGGACGGCTTCGAAGAAATCGAACACTGGTACGCCGGTGGCGGCCGCGAGCGTCACGGTGAGGCGGTGCACGATCGAGTCCTGAAGGAGTTGGCGGAAAACCTGGCGCGCATGCACAAGGGTCGTTGGCAGCACAGTTGCCTGTACATCAAGCACGTGTTCGTGCGTGTAACCGGTGAAGGTGAAGCCGCCACGGTTGAGGTCGCGTTGATCGATCTGGAGAAGTGCCGGCAGCGTCTGACCGCCCATCAGGCGGCCGCCCATGATATGAAGCAACTGCGTCGCCACTCGTCGTTCAGCCCTACGGATTGGGAAAAACTCGTCTACTTTTATAAGACGGCGTTTGGCAGCGCTATCAAAGGTTTATAGCAATGAAACTCGAAGTTGCGCGAGGTTTGTTTCTGGTAGGAGCCTTGGCAGTTGCTTCACTCGCGGTGGCTGCCTGGGAGCAGCCACGCACGCAAGTTCTGAGTTCAACGAACGGCGAATATTGCCCATTGCCACGGGTTGCCAAAACAACCGTGGCTACCCAGCCCGATCATGATCTGTTGCTGTTCATGTTCGGACTGTCTCAAGGAATGAGGCCGCAAAGTTGAACAGAATGAAGCCCAAATAAAAGGCCTCGCTGATGCGAGGCCTTTTTTATTGCCAGACTCCCTACGGCTTGTCGGGCTTGGCCAGCAACGTATAAACGCACGGCAAAACAAACAAAGTGAACAACGTGCCGATCGACATACCCGTCGCAATCACCGTTCCGATATCAAACCGACTGACCGCCCCAGCCCCAGTGGCGATGATCAACGGCACCATGCCGAATACCATCGCGGCGGTCGTCATCAACACGGGCCGCAGACGAATGGCCGCCGCTTCTTCCACGGCCTCGCGGGCTGTCAGGCCCTTGTCCTTGCGCAACTGGTTGGCGAATTCGACGATCAGGATGCCGTGCTTGCTGATCAACCCGATCAGCGTCACCAATCCGACCTGGGTGTAGATGTTCATGCTCGACCAGCCGAGGAACAGCGGAATCAATGCACCGCAAATCGACAGCGGCACCGTCACCAGAATCACCAACGGATCGCGGAAGCTTTCGAACTGGGCGGCCAGTACCAGGAAGATGATCGCCAATGCCAGGGCAAAGGTGACCCACAACGCACTGCCTTCCTGAACGTATTGTCGTGATGCACCGGCATAGTCGATTGCAAAACCCGCCGGCGCCTCTTCCCGGGCGATCTGGCGCACGGTATCGATGGCCTCGCCCATGCTGACCAGCGGCACACCTGAAAGGATCGCCGAGTTGAGTTGTTGAAACTGGTTCAGTTGCCGTGGCCGCGCCCGGTCGGTCACCGTAATCAGGGTCGACAGGGCCAGCAGCTCACCCTGGGTGTTCTTCACGTAATAATTGTTCAACCACTCCGGGTTATCCCGGAAGGGGCGCTCAACCTGGGCAATGACCTTGTAACTGCGGCCTTCGATGGTGAAACGGTTGATCTCCGCCTCGCCCAGCAGGGTCGCCAGCGTTCCGCCGAGGTCCTGCATCGAAACGCCCATCTGTGCGGCTTTGGCGCGATCGATGTCCACCACCACCTCAGGCTTGTCGAAAGCCAGGTCAACGTCGACGAAAGCGAACTGACCGGATTCCATCGCGCGTTTCTTCACCCGGTCCATCACTTGCAGCAGCAACTCGTAATCGTTGGCGGTATTGATGACGAACTGGAAAGGCAGCCCCTCACCGGTACCCGGCAACGAAGGCAGGTTGAAGCCGAAAATCTGCAATCCCGGGATACTTTCAAGCTTGGCCTGAACATCGGGCAGGATCTGCATCTGCGTCCGGCTGCGCTCGTTCCACGGTTTGAGCAGGAAACCGCCGATCCCCGATTGCACGCCATTGAAGCCGTTGATCTGGAACGAGGAGTAGTACTCGGGAAACGCCTTGAAGATCGAGATGAACTCGTCGGTGTAGGTGTTCAGGTAATCGAGGTTGGTCGGTTGCGGGGCGTTGGCCATCATGAAGATGATGCCTTGGTCTTCGTCCGGCGCCAGTTCCGATTTGGTGAACTTGAGCAACACCGGAATCAGGCATAGCACGATTACCGCGAACACCAGCACCACCGGCCGGGTATTGAGCGTGCCGTGCAGCATGCGTTGATATCGGCGTTTGAGGCCTTCGAAAATCATATCCAGGCGATGGGCCAAACCGCTGGGGTTTTCATCGTGACGCAGCAAAAAGGCGCACATCATTGGCGACAATGTCAGCGCCACGATGCCGGAAATCACCACGGCACCGGCCAGGGTCAGGGCGAATTCCTTGAACAAGGCCCCGGTAAGCCCCGTCAGGAAGCCGATCGGTGCATACACAGCCGCCAGGGTGATGGTCATCGAGACCACCGGCATGGCGATTTCCCGGGCGCCCTCGATTGCGGCGTCCATCGGTGTCTTGCCTTCCTCGATGTGGCGGTGGATGTTCTCCACCACAACGATCGCGTCGTCTACCACCAGACCGATGGCCAATACCATCGCCAGCAGGGTCAGCAGGTTGATCGAGTAGCCCATCATCTGCATGAAGAACATCACCCCGATCATCGACAACGGGATGGTGACCACCGGGATCACCACCGAACGCAGTGCACCGAGGAACAGGAACACCACCACGATCACGATCAGCACCGCTTCGAACAGGGTTTTCACCACTTCATCGATGGAAGCCTGGATGAACAGCGTGGCGTCGTAGGCGATTTCACCCTTGAGGTTCGGCGGCAGCTGGGCCTCAAGGTCCGGCATGATCTTGCGCACTTCCTTGATCACGTCCAGCGGGTTGGCGCCGGGCGTGGCCTTGATGCCGATGTACACCGAGGGCGTACCGCCGAAGGAGCTGATGGTGTCGTAGTTTTCCGCGCCCATCTCGACCCGTGCCACATCGCGCAGCAATACACGACTGTCGCCGTCGACCTTCAGCGGGATCGCGGCGAAGGCCTCGGCGGACTTGAGTTCGGTACTGGCGTTGATGCTGGTCACCACGTACTCGCCCTTCACCTCGCCGGCAGCGGAGAGGAAGTTGTACTGGCGCACCGCGTTGGTCACGTCACTGGCCGTCAGCCCGAAACCGGCGAGTTTCACCGGGTCCAGCCACAGGCGCATGGCGAACACCTGGTTGCCGAGAATCTCGGCTTCGGCCATGCCCGGCAAGGTCGCGAGTTTTGGCTGGATCACCCGCGACAGGTAGTCGGTGATCTGTGGGTTGCTCAGTTCCTTACTGAAGAAGCTGATGTACATCAGCGCCGAGGCGTCGGCGGCTTCCTTGCTCAGGACCGGGTCTTCGGCGTCCTGAGGCAACTGGTTCTTGACCTCGTTGGCCTTGGCCAGCAGTTCGGTGAACAGTCGATCGCTGTTGGCGCCGATACGCGCGTAGATCGAGATCACCGAGAAGTTCTGCCGACTGACCGAGGTCATGTAGTCGATGCCCTCGGCGCTGGCCAGGCTTTGCTGCATCGGCTGGGTGATGTAGCCCTGAATGGTTTCGGCGTTGGCTCCGGGGTACGCGGTGGTCACCGTGATCAGGGCGTTTTCCATTTGCGGGTATTGGCGCAGCGGCAACTTGCTCCAGGCTTGAAAGCCCAGCAGCACGATCAGCAGGCTGACCACGGTGGCGAGCACCGGGCGGCGGATGAACGGGTCAGTAAAAGCCATTGGAGGTTCCTTGATCAGTCAGCGCGAGGCTGACTGTTCTTTTCGGCCAGGGTCTTGTCGTCGCTGATGGCGATATGCGCACCGTTGTCCAGTTTGATCTGGCCGGCCGTGACAACCGTTTCACCGTTCTGCACGCCTTTGGTGACCATCACCATCCCGTCGCGACGCTCGCCGGTTTCGACAAAGCGCCGTTCAGCGATAAGCACCGGCTGGCCTTTGTCGTCCTTTTCCACACTGCCGTCTTCGGCTTTCTTCTGGACGGCGACATAGACCGAATTGCCGTAAAGCGTGTAGGTGATCGCGCTTTCCGGTACGACGATGCGCGGCTGCGGATCGGGCAACATGACCTGCAGGCTGGCGAACATCCCCGGGAGCAGCTTGCCGTCAGGGTTGGCCAGGGTCGCGCGGACCTGCACGTTGCGGGTGCTGTTTTCGACTTTCGGGTTGATGGCGCTGATGGTGCCGGGGAATTCCTCGGTCGGATAAGCCGCGACAATGAGCTGCACCGGTTGGCCGACAGCGATCTTCGGCACCGATTGCTCGGGCACGAAAAAGTCGACGTAGAGGCTGCTGAGGTCCTGCAGGGTGGCGATCATGGTGCCGGTGGCGACGTAGTCGCCGACATCCACCTGACGAATGCCGATGGTGCCGCTGAACGGAGCGAGAATGCTTTTTTTGCCGAGTGCAGCCCTGAGCTGGTTGACCGTGGCCTTGCTCTTTTTCAGGACTGCCGAGAGTCGGTCGAATTCACCTTTGGAAATGGCCTGGCTGCCGACCAGTTGGCTGCCGCGGGAGTAATCCACCTGCGCCAGGCCGAGGTCGGCCTGTGCGGTTTCCAGCAGGGCGCTTTCCACGGCGCTGTCGAGCCGCACGATCGGCTGGCCGGCCTTGACCTTCTGCCCTGACTCGAACTGTACATCGATGACAGTCCCGTCGGTCTCAAGGCTCAGGTCCACTCCTTGCAATGCCTTGAGCGTGCCGACCGTGGGCAGGCGGGCTTGCCATGGCCGTTCGGTCGCCGTGGCCACAGCGACGCTGATCGGAGGTTTCGGCGCGGAGAAGCCTTGAATCATCGTGTAGATGGAGAAGGCTTTGTAACCGGCCAGGACCAGCACGATCAACAGAACAACACCCAACATGATCAGCATGCGGCGACGCAGCATATTTCCAGTTCCTTGGAGAAAATCAGGTGAGACAGTGGGGCACATTACCGCGACTGGGAAGGGTAATCCAACTGCCAGTTTTTACAGGCACGCTCTGCCCTTGTAGGAGCCGAGCTTGCTCGCGATAGCGGTGTGTCAGTCAGCATGATGCTGCATGTGCGGCCGTCATCGCGAGCAAGCTCGGCTCCTACAAAGAGCGGGGTGTTTTCAGATGAGGTGAAGATGGTTGTCCCAGAGCCCTGCCGGCAGTTCCAGTGGTTTTGCAACCAGATCTGTCTGTCGGCAATCGTAGTAGCGGCACCGACCCTGGCCCGAGGTCACGACAAACCCGTCGGCGACCGCACCAACCCCAGCGCAATCGGGAAGCGGCGCGTCCAGGCGCACTTCACCGCTGTCCAGGTCCCAGATGAAAAAGCGGTTGCCCCGTGGCGCAGTCAAGGCCACCAGCCGCAAATCACTGTGTACAGCGACGCTCGCGGTGTAGTGCCCCATGGCCTGCAATTGATGCTCGGGCACCGGGAACGCCACGAACGGCTGGCCGGGACGCTTGATCGCGAGCAGTTCCGATTTTTCGTGCGAAGCGCCCATGAATTGCTGGCCGGCGACGATGGTGCCGTCGCTGGCAATGCCCAGGTGACGCACGCTGTTCATTTGCTGGGGAAGCGTTTCCTTGCTCAGCAGAGTGCCATCGCGCTGCATCAGGACCAGGCTTGGTTCCATTGCATTGAGGTTCATCTCGACCCGGCTTTCGGCTTCGGTGCGAATACCTCCGTTGGCCACCACCAGGGTTTCGCCATCGGGCATCCACGACACTTGATGCGGGCCGATGCCGTGGGTGGAAATCTCGCCGCTGTGCACCAACCGCTCACTTTCGAACTTGTACACGCCGAGCAGGCCGCGACCCGGATCGCTGGTGTCGTTTTCGGTGGCGTACAGCCAGTCGCCGCTGTGGTGAATCACCGCGTGACCGTAGAAGTGCCGGTTCGGCTGCGACGTCACGGTTTGCAGCAGCGTGCCGTCACGCAAGTCGATCAGGTAGCTCTCGGTGCCGGGGCGCCGGGCGACAAACAGCGCGATCGGCAGCGACGGGTGATTGATGATGTCGTGGCAGCGCTGGCCGACCTGGGTGGCAAACACCCGGGTGCCGTCCAGCCGATATCCGACGGCGTAATGCTTGCCATCAGTATCGTCCCGCGCCGAAAGCAGCAACGGGCTGGCATCCTTCTGCCTGAACAGCTTCCAGCCGCCCAGTGTCACTGCTCCCAGCAGCAAACTCCCTAAGGTCAGAGCCTGACGTCGCAGCATGGCACTCGCCCTCATCAGTCACCGTCGTTGGCGTTGAAGCCCAGTTGGATGCCCAGCGCCTTGGCCAGTTCGCCTTCGTGCAGGCGGTGGACGACGTTGAGACTGTCGTAGATATCGTTCAGTTGCTGGCGACCGGCGTCGTCATTGAGCATTTCGGTCAACGAGCGCTGGTTGCTGGCGAACAGTTTCAACGAGGCGGCGTAGGCGGCGTCGATCTTGTCGGCCAACGGCTTTTGCTCGCTCGGCAACAGGCCGCGAATGCCTTTGTTGTCGACACCTTCCCACACGGTTTTGGCCGCGGCGAGGCTCGCTTCCATGCCGGCCAGAGACGACTGGCTGCGCCATGCGTCGGCCTGGAACGGTTGCGGAACGCCCTTGGTCTGGCGGCCCATCGGCGTGCCGAGTTTTTTCTTCAGACTGTCGAGGGCAGTGACTTGCACGCGCAGCAGATCGGCGATCGCTTCGTGGGAGTCGGCGTAACGCTGGTTCGGGAATTTGCTCATTTGCGCGAGCATGCCGTCGGTGTTGTTCCAGCTTTTCAGAATCTCTTCGGCCAGTTGCTTCTGACGTTCACCAATGGCGACCAGCAGTGGGCAGTACTTGGCCTTTTGCTCGGCGTTGGCCACGTCAGGCTTGCTGTCGAACAGGATGTATTCGTAGGCCGACAGACCCTGGACCACAACGCTGGACTTGGCCAGCGCGGCGGCGTCGATCTGTGGCTGCGCGGTGACCAGTTGTTCGACCTGGCGGCCGACGAGGTTTTTCTTGTCCGGCCAGAATTGCACTTGCCAGGCACGGTTGCCCTCGGCCAGCGGCCCGATCAGCAACGGTTGCAGCTCGGCCCAGGCTTTTTGCGCGTGCAGGAAGTCGGCACGGGCGGTGTCCAGGGTCTCCTTGCCTTCGCAATAGGCGAGGGCGCTGACGGCCAGTTGGCGGTCGGCCTCAACCCAGCGGGTATAGGTCGGCAGGATTACCGATTTGGCAATCGCTGCCGAAGTGACGGCCTGCGGGTCCTGTGGCGAACAGGCGCCCAGGGCTAGCGCGGCAAGGCTGGTGAACAACAATTTGGGACGGAACATGTCGGGCTCCCGCGAGTGGAATGCGTATTAAAGGGAATTCAAAAACGCCAGCAACGCAGCGCGCTGCTCGGCATTGAAAGTCAAAACCTGTTGCTGTGCCGCTTGCGCTTCGCCGCCATGCCAGAGCACGGCTTCGAGCAGGTTGCGGGCACGGCCGTCGTGCAGGAACTGGGTGTGGCCACTGACCGCTTCGGTCAAACCGATGCCCCACAACGGCGGAGTGCGCCAGTCGCGGCCACCGGCCTTGAATTCAGTGCGGTTGTCGGCCAGGCCGTCGCCCATGTCGTGCAGCAGCAGATCGCTGTAGGGGCGAA
This sequence comes from Pseudomonas sp. SDO5591_S426, assembly GCF_054070755.1. Lineage (NCBI taxonomy): Bacteria > Pseudomonadati > Pseudomonadota > Gammaproteobacteria > Pseudomonadales > Pseudomonadaceae > Pseudomonas > Pseudomonas sp. SDO5591_S426. The sequence continues at coordinate 16,257 of NZ_JBSVXD010000113.1, forward strand.
TCTCTTGATTGGCCAGTTCAGGTTCGGCGGCGTTGGCGGCGGTGGTGTATTTCGGCGTGTGACAGGACTGGCAACCGGCCTGATAAAACAGATTTTTGCCGGCCAGCACTTCAGGCGTGCCGACATCGCGACGCGCCGGTACGGCGAGGTTGCGGGTGTAGAACAGCACCAGACGCAAAATGTTGTCGCTGACTTCCGGCTCGCCATCGGGGCCGCTACCGCTCGGCGCCTGTTTGCAGGCGGTTTGTGCATCGGTGCAGTCATCAAAGGGTCTCAGGCTGGTGGTGAGGCCCATGTCACCCGAAAACGCGTGAACGTTTTGTTGGTTGAGGTTCGGTTGCCCGGCCTTCCAGCCGAAGCGTCCCACAACAGTCTTTTGCTGAGCATCGTCCCAGACCCGGTTCGGGCGTCCGGCGATGCCGTTGTTGTCCTTTGCCTGCGCTTGGGCATTGGCCAGGATCGCCTCTTCCGGGATGGCTTCCAGCAAACCCAGGCCGATCATCGGTGGCGCTACCCGTGCAGAGAAACGCGTGTCGGGATGCATCGGGCCGTAGCCCAATTGGGTGATGTTCAAGCTAGGTTTGCGCAGTTCGACTTCGGTGCCGTCCTTGAAACGCATCTTTACCGGCGTGTATTCAACCCGCACTTTGCCTTCCGGGACAACACCGGGCACGGCCATGTCCTGGAACTGTCCGCCGTACACCGGCTCCGGCACGACACCCTGCTGCTCGATGATTTTTGCGTAGAGCGGATCATCGGGGATCGACAGGCGCACCAGCATCGATACCGCATTCGAGTCATTGGGCTCGGGCGGATGGCCGCGGCCGTCCTTGATGTGGCAACCCTGGCACGCGTTGGTGTTGAACAGCGGACCGAGGCCGTCACGGGCGGTGGTGGTCGACGGGGCGATCACCCAGGGATTGCGGAAGAAGCTGTTGCCGACGCTGAAGTCCACGCGCCGCGAGGGTGGCAGGTTAGCCGAGGGCAACGAAAACGCGTTCTGGTCAGTCTTGCGCACGGTTGTACTTCCCCCGGAGCGGGCTTCTCCGGGTTCTGCCTTGGTAAAACGCGGGGCGTCATCGCAGGCACTCAGGCCCAGGGCCAGAAACAGTGCGGACAAGCGAAGAGGCAGCGAGGGCATCAGACATCCTGCAAGACGAGCAAAATAAAGGCGCAAAGTCTAACAGGGCAGGGGGTTTTGAATAAGAGGAATTATCGTTTGCTTTGATGTGGGCCGGGATTTTCGCTTGAGACCACGGCGACGCAATCGCTGGCAAGCCAGCTCCCACAAGAATTGCGGGAGCACTCAGATTTTGCGAGCGCCACCGAACCTGTGGGAGCTGGCTTGCCAGCGATGAGGCCATCAGCAACATTGCAAAACACCGATATGAAAAAGGCGACCCGAAGGTCGCCTTTTTAGTCAGCCAGCGTTGATCAGAACTCGTGATCAGCGTTGTCCGGGTTCAGGTCGGCGATGCCCAGTTTGCCAGCGGCGGCTTCGATCGAACCGGTCTGCTTGACCAGCGAAGCGATGGCGTCACGGACGATCTGGTTGCCAGCGGTGTTGCCGGCAGCGATCAGCTGGTCGTAGTGCTCACCCTTGTTGGCGTGATCAACGATGACCTGCATCTTGGCTTCGGTAGCAGCCAGGTCGGCTTTCAGCGCGGTGTCGGCAGCCGGGTCAACCTTGGCCACCAGGGACGACAGGCTGGCGCCGGTCATTTTGGTGCCGTCGACACGAGTGTATTCGCCCAGGTACACGTTACGAACGCCTTTGGCATCGTAGAACTGCGAGTTGTGGGTGTTGTCGCTGAAGCAATCGTGTTCGTCTTCCGGGGAGTTGGCTTCCAGGGAAACCTTCATGCGCTCGCCCGCCAGTTCGCCCAGGGACAGGCTGCCCATGCCGAACAGCATTTTGCGCAGGCCGCTTTCAGCCGGCTCGGCCTCCAGGGTGGCGCGGTAGTTGTCGGCCACGTTCGGCTTCCAGTTACCGACCATTTCTTCCAGGTCGCTGACCAGCAGTTGGGTCACGGATTTCAGGTAAGCGCGACGACGATCGTTGTGACCGCCGGTGGCGCCTTTGCCTTCCAGGTAGTCCGAAGCCGGACGGTTGCCGGCGCCAGGGCCGGTGCCGTTCAGATCCTGGCCCCAGAGCAGGAATTCGATGGCGTGGTAGCCAGTGGCGACGTTGGCCTCGGAACCGCCCAGCTCGTTCAAGCTGGCGAGTTTTTCCGGGGTGATGTCCTTCACGTCGACCTTGTCTTCGCCGACCTGGATTTCAGTGTTGGCGATGATGTTGGCGGTGGCGCCCGGGTTACCCAGTGCGTGCTCGTAGGATTTATCGACATAGTCGATCAGGCCTTCGTCCAGTGGCCAGGCGTTCACCTGACCTTCCCAGTCATCGATGATGGTGTTGCCGAAGCGGAACACTTCACTCTGCAGGTAAGGAACGCGGGCAGCGATCCAGGCAGCCTTGGCGGCTTTCAGGGTGTCGTCGTTCGGCTTGGCGAGGAACGCGTCGACGGCAGTTTGCAGGGTTTTCGCGGTGGATTCGGCATCGCTGTAAACAGCGAAAACGATGTCGGCGTAATGCGCGACAACGGCTTTGGCGGCAGCTTCGTCGACTTTACCGGCAGCGGCAGGTGCGGCGGCTGGAGTAGCCGGGGCAGCAGCGGTGCTGGCAGCCGGCGCAGGAGCGGCAGCTTTTTCTTTGTCTTTGCCTTCACCACAGCCGGCGAGGGAAATAGCGATGGCCAACAGACTGGCGGTAGCCAGAGGCATACGAATCATGGCGAACATCCTGCTTCGAGAGGGGGTGGTATAACGCGTCCAGCGCGCAAAACTGCCACATAATGCAAATCTTTCGCATTATGTGTAAAGGGTTGTGCTTGGAAATATTTCTTATTCACGAAAGAGCACGCTTCACCCTGTAGGAGCGAGCCTGCTCGCGATGGACGTCAACGATAACGCGTGCAGTCTGAATGAACGC
>NZ_JBSVXD010000114.1:0-18945 GCF_054070755.1 Pseudomonas sp. SDO5591_S426
CATTCCAATATAGGAGCTGCCGCAGGCTGCGATCTTTTCAAGACAACGAAATTATTCAGGCTTCTGGTAGGTATCAATCACTTCCTGCGCCGCCCGAAACGCATCAATCGCCGCCGGTACGCCGGCATACACCGCGCAATGCAGCAACGCCTCGCGAATCTCATCCACGGTGCAACCATTGTTCAGCGCGCCGCGCACGTGGCCTTTCAACTCCTGCGGGCACTTCAGTGCGGTCAACGCGGCGAGGGTGATCAGGCTGCGGGTTTTCAGCGGCAGACCTCCACGGTTCCACACAGCGCCCCAAGCATGCTCGTTGACGAAGTCCTGCAACGGCTGGGTGAATTCGGTGGCATTGCCCAGCGCGCGGTCGACGAAGGCGTCGCCCATCACTTGGCGACGGACTTCAACGCCGGGTTTCTTGTTCTCGGTCATGGCAATTCCCTCTTATGGTGTTGGCGACGCCAGGCGCGCAGCGACGTGAACAGCAAGAACGCCAACAGCGCCGGCAGGACGAAAAACAGCATCAAGTGTTCAAGCTTGCCCGCCAGCGGCATGCCGGTGGTGAACGACACCACGTGCAGGCCGTAAGCCAGGTACAAACCCAAAAACAGCAGGCCTTCGGCGCGGGTCACCCGGTAGCCGGAATAGAACACCGGCATGCACAGCACGGCGACGCCAAGCATTACGGGCAGGTCGAAATCCAGGGCGTTGGGCGAGACCGACAATGGCGATGGCGCAATCAGCGCCGTCACCCCGAGCACCCCCAGAAGATTGAACAGATTGCTGCCGATCACGTTGCCCACGGCGATTTCTCGTTCACCGCGCAACGCGGCGATCAACGAGGTCGCAAGTTCAGGCAGGGAGGTGCTGACCGCGACGATGGTCAAGCCGATGATTCGCTCTGACAAGCCCAGGTCGGTGGCCACTACCACCGCCGCGCCCAGCAACAAATGCCCCGCATACACCAGCATCCCCAGCCCGGCGACGATCAGCAGCAGGCTGGTGATCCATGGCGCCTCCCCGGCGTGGTCATGGCTCGATACCGGGCGCACGGAATGCCGCGACTGGCGCAGCAACAAGGCCAGATACAGGAGCAATGCCGCCAACAGGATCACACCGTCGGCGCGGGTCAATTCTTCATTCCACGCCAGTACGAACACCAGCAGGCTGGCGCCGATCATCAGCGGAATGTCCAGGCGCACGAATTGCCTTGAAACCCGCAGCGGAATAATCAGCGCCGAGAGCCCGAGGGTGACGAGAATGTTGAAGATGCTGCTGCCGATCACGCTGCCGACGGCGATGTCGGCGTTGTGGGCCAGCGTGGCTTGAAGGCTGACGGCCATTTGCGGCGCGCTGCTGCCGAGGGCGACGATGGTCAGGCCGATGATCAGCGGGCGCACATGCAGGCGGGCGGCCAGGCGCACGGCGGCGCGCACCATCAATTCGGCGCCGGCAATCAGCAGGAACAGCCCGCTGAGCAATTCGATCACGCTGATCAGGGGTAAGTCGGCTAGTCCGAAAATGGCCAGGGCTCCAGGTGTCAGTCGAGGGCTTGCACGCGTACCCGCGCGGTGCCGCTCTTGAGCATGCCCAAGCGTTCGGCGGCTTCATGGGACAGATCGATCAGGCGGCCACGAGTATGCGGCCCGCGGTCGTTGATGCGCACCACGCAGGATTTGTCATTGTTCAGATTGGTGACCTTCACCCGCGTGCCGAACGGCAACTGGCGGTGGGCGGCGGTCATGGAATTCTTGTCGAAACGCTCGCCACTGGCGGTGCGTTTGCCTTGGTGTTTGGCGCCGTAATACGAGGCAACGCCGGTTTTGTCGTAGCCGTGCGGGTCGACGATGTCGTTGCTGGCGCAACCGGCGAGTAAAGAGAGCAGGGCGCAAAGGCTGAGCAGACGCTTCATTGAAGGTTTCCCGAAAACAAATGTGGGAGCCAGCCTGCTGGCGATTGCGGAGTGTCAGACACGGATAGGTTGAATGTCAGACCGCTATCGCCAGCAGGCTGGCTCCCACAAGGAGAGGAGCCAGATTTGAAGGCTGGCTCCATTTGCATCAGCCTTCGAGCTTGCTTTTCAGCAATTCGTTCACTTGTTGCGGGTTGGCCTTGCCTTTGGAGGCTTTCATGGCCTGGCCGACGAAGAAGCCGAACATCTTGCCGCGCTTGGCTTCGTCTGCCGCACGGTATTGTTCGACCTGCTCGGCGTTGGCCGCGAGCATTTCGTCCAGCACCGCCGAGATCGCGCCGGTGTCGGTCACTTGCTTGAGGCCGCGCTTGTCGATGATCTCGTCCGCGCTGCCTTCGCCGTTGGCCATCGCTTCAAACACCACCTTGGCGATTTTGCCGGAGATGGTGTTGTCCTTGATGCGCAACAGCATGCCGCCCAGTTGCTCGGCCGAAACCGGCGACTCTTCGATGTCCAGGCCTTGCTTGTTGAGCAGGCTGCCCAACTCGACCATCACCCAGTTTGCCGCCAGTTTGGCGTCGCCGCCGATGCTTGCGACTTTCTCGAAGTAATCGGCTTGCTCGCGGCTGGTGGCCAGTACGCTGGCGTCGTAGACCGACAGACCGAACTGCTCCTGGAAGCGCTCGCGCTTTTGCGGTGGCAATTCCGGCAGGGTGGCGCGCACGTCGTCGAGGAACGAGTTCTCGATGACCACCGGCAACAGGTCCGGATCGGGGAAGTAACGGTAGTCGTTGGCTTCCTCTTTGCTGCGCATCGGACGGGTTTCGTCCTTGTTCGGATCGTACAGGCGGGTTTGCTGGATCACCTTGCCGCCGTCTTCGATCAGTTCGATCTGACGCTGGATTTCGCTGTTGATCGCCTTCTCGATGAAGCGGAACGAGTTGACGTTCTTGATCTCGCAACGAGTACCGAATTCGACCTGGCCTTTCGGACGAATCGACACGTTGCAGTCGCAACGCAGCGAGCCTTCAGCCATGTTGCCGTCGCAGATGCCCAGGTAACGCACCAGCGCGTGGACCGCTTTGACGTAGGCCACGGCTTCCTTGGCGCTGCGCATGTCCGGCTCGGAAACGATTTCCAGCAACGGCGTGCCGGCACGGTTCAGGTCGATGCCGCTGGCGCCGCTGAACTCTTCGTGCAGGCTCTTGCCGGCATCTTCTTCCAGGTGCGCGCGGGTGATGCCGACGCGTTTGACCGTGCCGTCTTCCAGCGCGATGTCCAGGTGGCCCTTGCCGACGATCGGCAATTCCATCTGGCTGATCTGGTAGCCCTTCGGCAGGTCCGGGTAGAAATAGTTTTTACGGGCGAACACGTTGTGCTGGCCGATCTCGGCGTCAATCGCCAGACCGAACATCACCGCCATGCGCACCGCTTCCTGGTTCAGCACCGGCAGCACGCCGGGCATGCCCAGGTCGATCAGGCTGGCCTGGGTGTTCGGCTCGGAACCGAACGTGGTGGAACTACCGGAAAAGATTTTCGACCGGGTGGTGAGCTGGGTGTGAATCTCCAGCCCGATCACGACTTCCCATTGCATGTGTGTCTCCTCAGAAGCCGGTTGGGGTGCGGGTGTGCCAGTCAGTGTTCAACTGGTACTGGTGCGCAACGTTGAGCAAGCGGCCTTCCTGGAAATACGGGGCGAGCAGTTGCACGCCGACCGGCAGACCATCGACAAAACCGGCAGGCATGGACAAGCCCGGCAGACCCGCGAGGTTGGCGGTGATGGTGTAGACGTCTTCCAGGTACGCAGCGACCGGGTCGCTGTTCTTGGCGCCGAGCTTCCAGGCCGGGTTCGGCGTGGTTGGGCCGAGGATGATGTCGACCTCATTGAAGGCAGCCATGAAGTCGTTCTTGATCAAGCGACGAATCTTCTGCGCCTTGAGGTAATAGGCATCGTAGTAACCGGCGGACAGCGCATAGGCGCCGACCATGATCCGGCGCTGCACTTCCGGGCCGAAACCTTCGCCACGGGAGCGCTTGTACAGGTCTTCGAGATTTTTCGGATCTTCGCAGCGATAGCCGAAGCGCACGCCGTCGAAACGCGACAGGTTCGACGAGGCTTCCGCCGGAGCGATCACGTAGTACGCAGGAATTGCGTGCTGCATGTTCGGCAGGCTGATTTCCTTGATCACGGCGCCGAGCTTTTCCAGCTCCTTGACGCTGTTGTGGATCAGCTCGGCAATGCGCGGGTCGAGACCGGCGCTGAAGTATTCCTTCGGCACGCCGATGCGCAGGCCTTGCAGCGAGCCGTTGAGGCTGGCGCTGTAGTCCGGCACGGGTTCATCGATGCTGGTGGAGTCGTTCGGATCGAAGCCGGCCATACCTTGCAACAATATTGCGCAGTCTTCGGCAGTGCGTGCCAACGGACCGCCCTGATCGAGGCTGGAGGCGTAGGCGATCATGCCCCAGCGCGAAACGCGACCGTACGTCGGTTTCAGGCCGGTAAGGTTGGTGAGCGCCGCTGGCTGACGAATGGAGCCGCCAGTGTCGGTGCCGGTCGCCGCAGGGAGCAGACGAGCAGCAACGGCCGCCGCCGAACCGCCGGACGAACCGCCTGGAACGTAATCGAGGTTCCACGGGTTTTTCACCGCGCCGTAGTAGCTCGACTCGTTGGCCGAACCCATGGCGAATTCGTCCATGTTGGTCTTGCCCAGGGTCACGGCCCCGGCAGCGGCCAGCTTGGCGACGACAGTGGCGTCGTACGGTGCTTTGAAGTTGTCGAGCATCTTCGAGCCGCAGCTGGTGCGGATGCCCTGGGTGCAGAACAGGTCTTTGTGGGCGATCGGCGCGCCGAGCAGGGCGCCGCTCTCACCATTGGCCCGGCGTGCGTCGGCGGCTTTCGCCTGCGTCAGCGCCAGGTCTTCGGTGAGGCTGATGAAACTGTTGAGCTGTGGATCGAGCTGGGCGATGCGCGCCAGCAGGACTTTGGTCAGCTCTTCGGAGGAAAACTTTTTATCGGCGAGTCCGCGGGCGATCTCGGCCAGAGTCAATTGATGCATTGCAGGCTCTTTCCCTTTAGTCGATGACTTTCGGAACCAGGTACAGGCCGTTTTCGACCGCTGGTGCGATGGACTGGTAAGCCTCGCGGTTATTGGTCTCGGTCACGACGTCTGCACGCAGGCGCTGGCTGGCTTCCAGTGGGTGGGCGAGCGGTTCGATACCGTCGGTATTGACCGCCTGCATTTCGTCGACCAGCCCGAGAATGCTGTTGAGGGCCGAAGTGATGTGTGGAAGATCGGCATCATTGAGGCCAAGACAGGCCAGATGAGCGATTTTTTCCACGTCGGAGCGTTCTAGCGCCATTGGGATTCTCCAGTGGAAAACAAAACGGACGGCGTCCGTGTGTTAGATTGTCGGAACACTACCGCACTTCTACGGTCATAAGGCCGCGATTGTGGGGCTTGGTGCACAGAAAAGCGGCCAATTTAACATATTGGCGCCTTGCCCAAAATCCCTGTCGTTGTTAGAGTTTGCCGCACTTTTTTACCCACGCGTTGCCTAGGGTCCCTTTCCCATGTTCAAGAAACTGCGTGGCATGTTTTCCAGCGATCTCTCCATTGACCTGGGCACTGCCAACACCCTTATTTACGTGCGCGAGCGCGGAATCGTCCTGAATGAGCCATCGGTTGTGGCTATTCGGACACACGGTAACCAGAAAAGTGTCGTTGCTGTCGGCACCGAAGCCAAGCGCATGCTCGGTCGTACGCCGGGCAACATTGCTGCCATTCGTCCGATGAAGGACGGCGTGATCGCCGACTTCAGCGTCTGCGAAAAGATGCTGCAGTACTTCATCAACAAGGTTCACGAAAACAGCTTCCTGCAACCTAGCCCTCGCGTGCTGATTTGCGTTCCTTGCAAATCCACCCAGGTCGAACGTCGTGCCATCCGTGAATCGGCCCTTGGTGCCGGTGCCCGTGAAGTGTTCCTGATCGAAGAGCCAATGGCTGCTGCGATCGGTGCCGGCCTGCCGGTGGAAGAAGCTCGCGGTTCGATGGTCGTGGATATCGGTGGTGGTACCACTGAAATCGCATTGATCTCCCTGAACGGTGTGGTTTACGCCGAATCCGTCCGTGTTGGCGGCGACCGTTTCGACGAAGCGATCATCACCTACGTGCGTCGCAACTACGGCAGCCTGATCGGCGAGTCGACTGCAGAGCGCATCAAGCAGGAAATCGGTACTGCCTACCCGGGCGGCGAAGTTCGTGAAGTCGACGTTCGTGGCCGTAACCTGGCCGAAGGCGTTCCACGCGCATTCACCCTGAACTCCAACGAAGTGCTGGAAGCTCTGCAAGAGTCCCTGGCAACCATCGTTCAGGCCGTGAAAAGTGCGCTGGAGCAATCGCCTCCGGAACTGGCTTCCGACATCGCCGAGCGTGGTCTGGTACTGACCGGTGGTGGCGCCTTGCTGCGTGACCTGGACAAATTGCTGGCCCAGGAAACCGGTCTGCCGGTGATCGTTGCCGAAGATCCGCTGACCTGCGTTGCTCGCGGCGGTGGCCGTGCATTGGAAATGATGGATAAACACACCATGGATCTGCTCTCCAGCGAATAAGTCGCCGGATCGCCTCTATGCTGTTGAGCGCGCAGGCGGCACTTTGCAGTGCTGCCTGTTCGCGTTTATCTTCTGTCAGTCTGCATCCAGGCCGGTTTGCTGCCGTATGAATAAAGAGAACATTTGCCTGGGAGGAGCGGCTTATTAAACCGCTTTTCACCAAGGGTCCCTCACTGGGCGTGCGCTTGTTGGTGCTGGTCGTGCTTTCGGTCGCGCTGATGGTGGTCGATGCCCGCTTCACACTGCTCAAGCCAGTGCGTAGCCAAATGTCGCTGGTGTTGATGCAGTCTTACTGGATCACCGACCTGCCGCAGCGGCTATGGCAGGGTGTGGCCAGCCAGTTTGGCAGCCGGACCGAACTCGTCGCCGAAAACGAAAAACTCAAAAGCGAAAACCTGCTGTTGCAGGGACGCATGCAGAAGCTTGCCTCCCTGACCGAGCAGAACGTTCGGCTGCGCGAGTTGCTCAACTCTTCGGCACTGGTCAACGAGAAGGTCGAAGTGGCCGAGTTGATCGGCATGGACCCCAATCCGTTCACCCACCGCATCATCATCAACAAGGGTGAGCGCGACGGTGTGGTTCTGGGTCAGCCGGTGCTCGATGCCCGTGGCCTGATGGGTCAGGTGGTCGAGTTGATGCCGTACACCTCGCGTGTCCTGCTGCTGACCGATTCGACCCACAGCATTCCGGTACAGGTCAATCGTAACGGTCTGCGGGCGATTGCCAGCGGCACCGGTAACCCGGAACGCCTTGAGTTGCGTCACGTGGCGGACACCGCCGACATCAAGGAAGGCGATCTGCTGGTCAGCTCCGGCCTTGGTCAGCGTTTCCCGGCGGGTTACCCGGTGGCCACGGTCAAGGAAGTGATCCACGACTCAGGCCAGCCATTCGCCATTGTCCGCGCCGTGCCGACTGCAGCACTGAACCGCAGCCGCTACCTGCTGCTGGTGTTCAGCGACACCCGTACCCCGGAAGAACGTGCCAACGACGCCGCGCAGGCCCAGGAATCTCTGGACGCGCAGGGCGGTGGGCCGATCATCCCGGCGACCGTGCCGAAACCGGCAATAGTCCCGTCAATCGTTCCGGCAGCCGTTGCGGCACCGGCGGCCACTCCCGCAGCCCCGGCGACCGCACCGGCTGCCGCCACGCCGGTCAAGCCTGCGGCCGCGCATCCAGCCGCGACTAAACCGCCTGCGACTGCGCCCGCTGCCGCCGCCAAACCACCGGCGGCTCAACCCGCTGTCGTGAAACCTGCTGCCAAACCGCCAGTCTCCGCACCGGCTACCACTGGGGGACGAGAATAATGGTCGGTGTCAAAGCCTCCCGGAACGGCTGGATGATCTGGCTGACGTTCGCCATCGGCATGCTGCTCAGCGTGTCGCCGTTGCCGCAATTCATGGAAATCCTTCGCCCGCTGTGGCTGGCCTTGCTGCTGGCATTCTGGGCGCTGGCCCTGCCGCAGAAAGTCGGGATGGTCACCGCATGGTGCCTGGGTCTGGCTGAAGACGTGTTGTACGGCACGTTGCTGGGCCAGAACGCATTGATCCTGACGCTCATCACCTATCTGGTGCTGGCGCTGCAACAACGTCTGCGAATGTTCCCGATGTGGCAGCAGAGTCTGGTGATCCTGGTGATCTTCGGCCTCGCGCAGCTTGTTCAGCTTTGGCTCAGTGCCTTGACCGGCAATCGTCAGCCAACGCTGGCGCTGGTTTTGCCGGCACTGGTCAGTGCATTGCTCTGGCCTTGGGTCAGCTTCGGTTTGCGCGGGTTGCGTCGACGCTACAAAATCAACTGATTCGGTCAGGCATTTGCCCATACCACGACAGGGAGATGTCTTGATGAAACAGCTGTTCCTCGCCTCTGGCTCGCCGCGTCGGCGTGAACTGCTCACGCAGATCGGCGTGTCGTTCACCGCCGTCAGCGCGGACATCGATGAAACCCCTTTGACTGAAGAATCGCCCTCGGCCTATGTCGAGCGTCTGGCGCGCGGAAAAGCCGCGGCCGGGCGCGACGCAGTTGTGTCCGATGCGGATTTTTGTGTGCTCGGCGCCGATACCGCCGTGGTCCTCGACGGAAAAATTCTTGGCAAACCGGTTGATGAAGCCGATGCGTGCGCCATGCTGATGATGTTGTCCGGCAACGAGCATCAGGTGCTGACGGCGATTACCGTGCTGGATGGCGAGCGTTGCGAGTCTCGGGTGATCACCAGCCGGGTGCGTTTTCGCCAGATCAGTCGCGATGAAGCGGCAGCCTACTGGGCCAGCGGCGAGCCGCGGGACAAGGCCGGTGGCTATGGCATTCAAGGATTGGGTGCGGTGTTTGTCGCCGGGCTCAATGGAAGTTACTCGGCGGTGGTTGGACTGCCATTGTGCGAAACCGCAGAACTGCTCGGCCATTTCGGCATAACCTGTTGGCAAACCCTTAACGCGCGCTGAGCGTCGTACTGACAAGATGCGGCCATTATCGTGAACATGCCTGAACGAGACCCTGCCATGAGTGAAGAGATTCTGATCAACATCACGCCGATGGAATCACGCGTGGCGGTGGTCGAAAACGGTGTCCTGCAAGAGGTCCACGTCGAGCGTACGCAAAAACGCGGGATCGTCGGCAACATCTATAAAGGCAAAGTCGTGCGGGTACTGCCCGGCATGCAAGCGGCTTTTGTCGACATCGGCCTGGATCGCGCGGCGTTCATTCATGCTTCGGAAATTTCCCTGCGCGAAGGCCCGGCGGTAGAGAGCATCAGTGCGCTGGTGCACGAAGGCCAGAGCCTGGTGGTGCAAGTCACCAAAGACCCGATCGGCTCCAAAGGCGCACGGTTGACGACCCAGTTGTCGATCCCGTCGCGCTATTTGGTGTACATGCCGCGTACCGCACATGTCGGCATTTCGCTGAAGATCGAAGACGAAGCCGAGCGCGAACGCCTCAAGCAAGTGGTCACCGATTGCGTTGCCAAAGAAGGCATCAAGGAAGCGGGCGGATTCATCCTGCGAACGGCTGCCGAAGGTGCCGGGGCCGATGAAATTCTCATGGACATCCGCTATCTGCGTCGCCTCTGGGACCAGATCAGCGAGCAGATCAAAACCATCGGCGCGCCAAGCGTGATCTATGAAGACCTCGGTCTGGCGCTGCGCACCTTGCGTGATCTGGTGAGCCCGAAGATCGAGAAGATTCGCATCGATTCCCGGGAAACCTTCCAGAAAACCACGCAGTTCGTCGCCGAGTTGATGCCTGAGATCGCCGATCGTCTGGAACATTATCCTGGCGAGCGGCCGATTTTCGACCTGTACGGCGTCGAAGATGAAATCCAGAAAGCTTTGGAGCGCAAGGTCCCGCTGAAATCCGGCGGTTATCTGGTGGTCGACCCGGCGGAAGCCATGAGCACCATCGACGTCAACACCGGGGCGTTCGTCGGGCATCGCAATCTCGAAGAAACCATCTTCAAGACCAACCTAGAAGCGGCGACCGCCATTGCTCGCCAACTGCGCCTGCGCAACCTGGGCGGGATCATCATCATCGACTTCATCGACATGGAAGATGAAGAGCACCAGCGCCAGGTGCTGCGCACGCTGGAGAAACAGCTGGAACGCGATCACGCCAAGACCAACATCATTGGCATCACCGAGTTGGGCCTGGTACAGATGACCCGCAAGCGCACCCGCGAAAGTCTCGAACAAGTGCTGTGCGAACCGTGCAATGCCTGCCAGGGACGCGGCAAGCTCAAGACGCCGGAAACCGTTTGCTACGAAATCTTCCGCGAAATCCTCCGCGAGGCTCGCGCCTATCAGGCGGAAGGCTATCGTGTATTGGCGAACCAGAAAGTTGTCGATCGTCTTCTTGATGAAGAGTCGGGGAACGTTGCTGAACTTGAAGGGTTTATCGGACGCACCATTCGCTTCCAGGTGGAAACCATGTATTCCCAGGAACAATACGACGTGGTGCTGCTCTGATTCGCTACGTTTTAACTTTTCCTGAACGGCTGGCCTCAGCTTTTTGCAAAACTTTTGCCATGGGAGCCAACTGACATGGAGCGTCTGACACGCATTTTGGCCGCACTGACCCGTTGGGGTCTGGGCCTGTGCGCGTTGGTTTTGGTGTTGATGGCGTTGTACGTCAGTCTCGGTCGGGAACTGGCGCCGCTGGTGGCCGAATACCGCGTCGAAATCGAAACCCGGGCCACTGAAACCTTGGGCATGCCACTGCAAATCGGCGAGCTCAAAGGCAGCTGGAGCGGCTTCGCGCCTATTTTGTCGGCTCACGATGTGACGGTTGGCGAGGGTGCCAACGCCCTGCATCTGGAACAGGTGCGCGCGGTGCCGGACCTGTGGGCCAGCCTGCTGGCGCGTGAAGTGCGCATCGCCCATCTGGCGTTCAATGGCCTGAAGATCAGTCTCAAGCAAGGCGATGATGGCCAGTGGGCGCTCGAAGGCTTGCCGGTCAAGGACGATCAACCCCTTGATCCGGAACAACTGCTCAATCGCATGCAGATGATCCAGCAGTTGTCGGTGCTCGACAGCCAGGTCACGTTACAGCCGTGGGGTGAATCGCCGCTGACCCTGACTTACGTTGGGATGAACCTGAAAGTCGGTTCCGCTCGCCAGCGACTCGATGCCCGTCTGACCCTGCCCGACGGCCAGCCGATGGCCTTGAGCCTGAAGACCCGTGTTCGCGCCAGCCAGTGGAAGGACGGTGAAGCTGAGATTTACCTGAGCCTGCCACAAAGTGACTGGTCGAAATGGCTGCCTGAAAACATCAGCCAACAGTGGAATTTCTCCGAGATCAAGGCCGGTGGCGAGCTATGGGCAACGTGGGGCGAAGGCACCCTGCAAAGCGCAGCGGTGCGTTTGAACGCGCCGCAACTCAAAGGCGCCTACGCCGACCGCAAGCCGGTCAAGATCGACAACCTGGCGCTCAACGGTTACTTCCAGCGCAGCGCCGAAGGCAGTCTGGTGACGCTGGATTCCCTGGCCATGAGCCTCGGCGAGACACGCTGGGAAACCCATCTGCAACTCAAGCAAACCGCAGCCTCCGACAAATCGGAAGAGCTCTGGCATCTGCAAGCCGACCGCCTCGATCTCACTCCACTCACGCCTTTGCTCAATGCCTTGGCACCTTTGCCGGAAGGCTTTGCTACGGTGGTCGAGCGTCTCAAAGTCACGGGTGTACTGCGCAATGTTTTGCTCGACGTGAAACCCAATGCCACCGACGACAGTAAGTTCAGTTTCGCGGCCAACCTCGAGCAGGTCGGCTTCGATGCGTATCACGGCGCTCCGGCGGCGCGAAATGTCACGGGCAGCATCAGCGGTGACATGGGGCACGGCGAACTGCGCATGGACAGCAAGGATTTCATGCTGCACCTGGACCCGATTTTCGCCAAGCCATGGCAGTACATTCAGGCCAACGCGCGCCTGACCTGGAAACTCGACAAAGAAGGTTTCACCCTGATCGCGCCGTACCTGAAAGTGCTGGGCGAAGAGGGCAAGATCGCCGGCGACTTCCTGATCCGCCTGTACTTCGAAGAAAACCGGGAAGACTACATGGACCTGCGGGTCGGCTTGGTGGACGGCGACGGTCGCTATACCGCCAAGTACCTGCCGACCGTCCTCAGCCCGGCGCTAGACGAATGGCTGCGCACGGCGATTCTCAAAGGGGCGGTGGATCAGGGCTTCTTCCAGTATCAGGGCTCGCTCAACCACGGCGCTGCGGATACCGACCGCAGCATCAGCCTGTTCTTCAAGGTCCACGATGCCGAACTGGCGTTCCAGCCGGGCTGGCCGCATGTCAGCAAGGTCACCGGTGACGTGTTCGTCGAAGACAGCGGCGTGCGCATTCTGGCCAGCAAGGGGCAACTGCTCGATACCCAGGTCAGCGATATCTACGTCAATATTCCCCATGTGCCGCAGGGCCAGAACAGTCATCTGTTTCTCGACGGTGCATTTGCCGGCGGGTTGGGCGATGGCCTGAAAATCCTCAAGGAAGCACCGATCGGCACCGCCGAGACCTTTGCCGGTTGGGAAGGCGAGGGCGAGCTGCAAGGCAAGCTGAAGCTGGATATTCCGCTGGCCAAAGGCGAGGAACCGAAAATCCTGGTCGACTTCAAGACCGCCAAGTCTCGTCTGAAACTGCCCGAGCCACCCCTGGAACTGACTCAACTCAAGGGCGATTTCCGCTTCGACAGCACCAAGGGCCTGAGCGGGCAGAACATCACCGCCCGCGCGTTCGACAAACCGGTGACTGCGCAGATTTTTGCCGATGGTCGTGCGGGCAAGCTCAATACGCGGGTCACGGCCTCGGGGCAGGTCGAAGTCAAGAAACTCACCGAGTGGTTGAGCGTGACCCAGCCTTTGCCGGTGAGCGGCGTGATCCCCTATCAACTGCAATTGACCCTGGACGGCGCCGACAGTCAGTTGATGGTCAATTCCAGTCTCAAGGGCGTAACCATTGATTTGCCCGCACCCTTCGGTATGACGGCGGATGCGGGGCGGGATACGACGTTCCGCATGACCCTGCAAGGTGCGGAGCGCCGCTACTGGGTGAACTACGGTGAACTGGCCAATTTCACTTTTGCCGCGCCGACCGGCAATTTTGCCGACGGTCGTGGTGAGTTGTTCCTGGGTAACGGCGATGCCGTGTTGCCGGGCGCCAAAGGGCTGCGGATTCGCGGGGTACTGTCGGAACTGGACGTCGGTCCATGGCAGGACCTGGTGAGCAAATATGCCGGGCAAGACCCCGGCGGTAGCGCCAAACAGTTGCTCAGCAGTGCGGATTTCAAGGTCGGCAAGCTCAGCGCCCTCGGCACCACACTGGATCAGGCCTCGGTGCAGTTGACGCGCAAACCAAGCGCCTGGGCCTTGCAGCTCGACAGTCAGCAGGCCAAGGGCAGCGCCAGCATTCCCGATGCGAAAGCCGCGCCGATGGTGATCAACCTGCAATACGTGCGGTTGCCGGCACCTGACCCACAGGTCCTGGCCGACGAGAACTCACCGGATCCACTGGCCTCGGTAGATCCGACGAAGATTCCGGCGCTGGATATCACCATCAACCAGTTGTTCCAGGGTAACGACCTGGTCGGCGGCTGGTCATTGAAAATTCGTCCGACGGCCAAAGGCATTGCCTTCAATTCGCTGGACATGGGACTGAAGGGCATTCTGTTGCAGGGCAGTGGTGGCTGGGAAGGCGTACCGGGTGCCAGCACCAGCTTTTTCAAGGGCCGGGCCAGCGGCAAGAACCTTGCGGATGTGCTCAAGGGCTGGGGCTTTGCGCCGAGCGTTACCAGCCAGGATTTCCATATGGACGTCGACGGGCGCTGGCCTGGCTCGCCGGCGTGGCTGGCGACAAAACGTTTCTCCGGCACCCTCGATGCGTCGCTCAACGAAGGCCAGTTTGTCGAGGTTGAAGGCAGTGCCCAGGCTCTGCGGGTGTTCGGCCTGCTCAACTTCAACTCCATCGGCCGGCGTTTGCGCCTGGACTTCTCCGACCTGTTCGGCAAGGGCTTGAGTTATGACCGGGTCAAAGGCCTGCTGGTGGCGACCGATGGCGTGTACGTCACCAAGGAGCCGATCCGCCTGACTGGCCCGTCGAGCACCATTGAACTGGACGGTACCCTGAACATGGTGGCCGACCAGATCGATGCGAAACTGCTGGTGACCTTGCCGGTGACCAACAACCTGCCGATTGCCGCACTGATCGTCGGCGCACCGGCCATCGGTGGTGCGCTGTTCCTGATCGACAAGTTGATTGGTGACCGCGTGTCCCGCTTTGCCAGCGTGAAGTACACCGTCAAGGGGCCGTGGAAAGAACCGAAAATCACCTTCGACAAACCTTTTTGAAAACCCATTCTCCAAACCTATGGAGTAGCATGGCCGTATGTGTAGGAGCTGCCGCAGGCTGCGATCTTTTGACGTTAAAGATCAAAAGATCGCAGCCTCGTTTCACTCGACAGCGCCTACAGGTTTGCGTTGATTTCAGATAAGGATTGGCCATGTCTTTTGCGGTGATTCAAATGATCAGCCAGAGCGATGTGCTGGCCAATCTGGCCCAGGCCCGGCGTTTGCTCGAACAGGCAGCGAGTGCCGGGGCGAAGCTTGCCGTACTGCCGGAAAACTTCGCCGCCATGGGCCGTCGCGACGTCGCCGACATCGGGCGCGCCGAAGCCTTGGGCGAAGGCCCGATCCTGCCGTGGTTGAAACAGACCGCACGCGACCTCAAGTTATGGATTGTGGCCGGCACGTTGCCGTTGCCGCCGGTGGACCAACCGACGGCCAAGTCGCATGCCTGCTCGCTGTTGATCAATGATCAGGGCGAAACGGTGGCGCGCTACGACAAGTTGCATCTGTTCGATGTCGATGTCGCGGACAATCGCGGCCGTTATCGCGAATCCGATGACTATGCTTATGGCAGTGGAGTGGTAGTGGCTGATACGCCGGTGGGCCGGGTTGGCCTGACGGTCTGTTATGACCTGCGCTTCCCGGAGCTGTACAGCGAGCTGCGTGCGGCCGGTGCGGAACTGATTACCGCGCCGTCGGCCTTTACCGCCGTGACCGGCGCCGCGCACTGGGATGTGCTGATTCGCGCGCGGGCCATCGAGACGCAATGTTATGTGCTCGCGGCCGCTCAGGGCGGGACGCATCCGGGCCCTCGGGAAACCTGGGGGCATGCGGCAATCGTCGACCCGTGGGGGCGAGTGCTGGCGCAACAGGATCAAGGCGAGGCCGTGCTGCTGGCCGAACGCGATAGCAGCGAACAGGCGTCCATACGGGCGCGGATGCCGGTGTCCAGTCACCGGCGCTTTTTCTCGCAGGGCGCCCAGCGACCTGCATCAGAACGACGAATTTAAGGCGTAAAGCATATGAGCGAGTTGTTGTCCTCAGTCAGTGAACACCTCCTGGCGCCCGGCGGCGTAACGATCGAAAGCTTGCAAGGTGTGCTCGGCGACCTGGCCGGCCCGGGCATCGATGCCGCCGACCTGTATTTCCAGGGGCAGATTTCCGAGTCCTGGGCGCTGGAAGACGGCATCGTCAAGGAAGGCAGCTTCAACCTCGACCAAGGTGTGGGCGTGCGTGCGCAATCGGGTGAGAAAACCGGTTTCGCCTACAGCAACGCGATCACTCTGGAGGCCTTGGGCGCAGCGGCCCGCGCCGCCCGGTCGATCTCCCGCGCCGGGCAGAACGGCACCGTGCAGGCGTTCACCTCGCAAGATGTCGCGCAACTCTACGCGCCGGACAATCCGCTGGAGGTGCTGAGCCGTGCCGAGAAAGTCGATCTGCTCAAGCGCATCGATGCGGCGACCCGTGCGCTTGATCCGCGTATCCAGCAGGTCACCGTGAGCATGGCCGGGGTCTGGGAGCGGATTCTGGTGGCCTCCACCGATGGTGGCCTGGCGGCGGATGTGCGGCCGCTGGTGCGTTTCAATGTCAGTGTGATCGTCGAGCAGAACGGTCGCCGTGAGCGCGGCGGTCATGGCGGTGGCGGCCGCACCGATTACCGTTATTTCCTCGCTGAAGACCGTGCCATGGGTTATGCCCGTGAAGCATTGCGTCAGGCGCTGGTCAATCTTGAAGCGATCCCTGCGCCGGCCGGTACGTTGCCGGTGGTGCTGGGTTCCGGCTGGTCCGGCGTGCTGTTGCACGAAGCGGTCGGCCACGGTCTGGAAGGCGACTTCAACCGTAAGGGCAGTTCGGCTTACAGCGGGCGCATGGGTGAGATGGTTGCCTCCAAGCTGTGCACCATCGTCGATGACGGCACGCTGTCGGGTCGTCGCGGTTCGTTGAGCGTCGACGACGAAGGCACGCCGACCGAGTGCACCACGCTGATCGAAAACGGCGTACTCAAAGGCTACATGCAGGACAAGCTCAACGCGCGCCTGATGGGCGTGGCCCGCACGGGTAACGGTCGTCGCGAATCCTACGCGCACCTGCCGATGCCGCGCATGACCAACACCTACATGCTCGCCGGTGAAAGCGATCCGGAAGAAATCATCGCCTCGGTCAAACGCGGCATCTACTGCGCCAACCTCGGCGGCGGTCAGGTGGATATCACCAGCGGCAAGTTCGTGTTCTCCACCAGCGAGGCGTACCTGATCGAGGACGGCAAGATTACCGCGCCGGTCAAAGGTGCAACGTTGATCGGCAACGGTCCGGAAGCCATGAGCAAAGTGTCGATGGTCGGCAACGATCTGGCGCTGGACAGTGGTGTGGGGACGTGCGGCAAGGATGGGCAGTCGGTGCCGGTGGGTGTCGGCCAGCCAACGCTGAAGATTGATGCGATCACCGTGGGTGGCACGGGTTCGTAAGAAGTGAAGCTTCGGGTGAGTCGCCTGGCGACTCACCCGGTCAGAGATTTAACGCAGACCGCGTTGAGTCTCGTCCAGCTCACGGATGTACTTGAAGATTTTACGGCTGGAAGCAGGAGGCTTGTTTTGCGCAACCTCGTGCTGGGCCTGACGGATCAGGGAGCGTAATTGCTGACGATCGGCCTCCGGGTAGTCGACAACGAACTTCTCCAGGACGCCGTCGTCGCCTGCGATCAAGCGATCGCGCCAGCGTTCCAGGCCATGGAAGCGTTCGTTGTACTGGCGAGTGGAGGCATCAAGTTGATCGAGCAGAACCAGAATCGCGTCAGTGTCCTGATCGCGCATCAGTTTGCCGATGAACTGGAGATGCCGTTTACGCGCGATGTTCGCGGTGTGCTTGGGCGCATCGGCCAGGGCCCGGCGCAAAGCGTCGGTCAACGGCAGTTTGCCAAGCAAGTCAGGCTTGAGCGTTGTAAGGCGCTCGCCGAGGTCAACCAGAGCATGCAGCTCGCGTTTGACCTGGGATTTGCTTTTTTCTCCCGTATCGAGGGAGTCGTCGTAAGAATCAACCATGGTGGCAGTCCGCAAAGAAACGCCGCCATGATAACCAGTCGGGGGCCGCTTGTCCGGCCCGGTCGCACGATGACCGTTACCGAAAGCAGAATTTGAGTGGAGAACAGCATGAGTGCAGTTGAAAGCGTCGGCCCACAAGCATTGCCGGCACTGCAGGAGCAAGTCGAGCAGATCATCGCTGAAGCCAAGCGGCAGGGCGCCAGTGCCTGTGAAGTGGCGGTGTCCCTGGAGCAGGGCCTGTCGACTTCGGTGCGCCAGCGTGAAGTCGAAACCGTCGAATTCAATCGTGATCAGGGTTTCGGCATCACCTTGTATGTCGGCCAGCGCAAAGGCTCGGCCAGCACGTCGGCCAGTGGTCCGGACGCCATTCGTGAAACGGTTGCTGCTGCATTGGCAATCGCCAAGCACACCTCGGAAGACGAGGCCTCGGGCTTGGCGGACGCGGCGCTGATGGCGCGTGACGTGCAGGACTACGACCTGTTCCACCAATGGGACATCACCCCGGAGCAAGCCATCGAACAGGCACTGGCCTGCGAGGCCGCGGCATTTGCCGCCGACAGCCGGATCAAGAACGCCGACGGCACCACCCTCAGCACCCATCAGGGCTGCCGCGTCTACGGCAACAGCCACGGTTTCATCGGCGGCTATGCATCGACCCGACACAGCCTGAGTTGCGTGATGATCGCCGAGGCCGACGGCCAGATGCAGCGCGATTACTGGTACGACGTGAACCGTCGGGGCGATTTGCTGGCGGATCCGGTGAGCATCGGCCAAAAAGCTGCGCAACGGGCGGCCAGCCGTCTTGGTGCGCGTCCAGTACCGACCTGCGAAGTGCCGGTGCTGTTTTCTGCGGAACTGGCCGGTGGCTTGTTCGGCAGTTTCCTGTCGGCGATTTCCGGTGGCAGCCTGTATCGCAAATCGTCGTTCCTCGAAGGCACGCTGGGCCAGAAGCTGTTCCCTGAGTGGCTGACCATCGATGAACGTCCGCACCTGATGCGTGCGATGGGCAGTGCGGGGTTCGATGGCGATGGTTTGGCGACCTATGCCAAACCGTTCGTCGAAAAAGGCGAGCTGGTGTCGTACATCCTCGGCACCTATTCCGGGCGCAAACTTGGCATGCCGAGCACCGCCAATGCCGGCGGCGTGCACAACCTGTTCGTCACCCATGGTGATGAAGACCAGGCAGCGTTACTGCGTCGCATGGGCCGAGGTTTGTTGGTGACCGAATTGATGGGTCAGGGCCTGAACATGGTGACCGGCGATTACTCCCGCGGCGCGGCGGGCTACTGGGTCGAGAACGGTGAAATCCAGTTCGCGGTCCAGGAAGTGACCATCGCCGGCAACATGCGCGACATGTTCAAGCAGATCGTTGCGGTGGGTAATGACCTGGAGTTGCGCAGCAACATTCGCACAGGTTCCGTGTTGATCGAGCGGATGACGGTGGCGGGTAGCTAAACCCCGACCGCTGTACAAAAAGGCGCGCCACCCATCGGGTGGCGCGTTTTTTTTTGAAGGTCAAAAGATCGCAGCTTTTGGCAGCTCCTACGGGAGTTCGGCGGA
>NZ_JBSVXD010000115.1:0-18913 GCF_054070755.1 Pseudomonas sp. SDO5591_S426
ACATTCATCTGTAGGAGCTGCCGCAGGCTGCGATCTTTTGACTTTAAGGATTACTCCTCGCGCTTAACGACCAACGTCAAAATGTCATAACTCGCCACCAGTTCACCCAACTGGTTGGTCACTTCCACATCCCACGCCACCACCCCTTGCGGGACGCCTTGCGGGCTCTTCTTGCCCTGGTCGATCTTGCGTTTGCAGGTCAGGCGCGCCTGGATGGTGTCGCCGATGCCCACCGGGTTGATGAAGCGCAGGGTGTCGAGGCCGTAGTTGGCCAGTACCGGGCCGACGCCAGGGGAGACGAACAGGCCAGCCGCCGCCGACAGCACGAAGTAACCGTGGGCAATACGCTTGCCGAACTGCGATTCCTTGGCCGCGATGTCATCGAAGTGCATGTAGAAGTGATCGCCCGACAGGCAACCGAAGTTCACCAGGTCGGCCTCGGTGACGGTGCGACGGTGAGTCAGCAGCGACTCGCCGATCTGCAGGTCCTGGAAGTAGCGACGGAACGGATGCACTTCGGTTTCGATGACCTTGGCGCCGCGCACGAATTCGCCGGTGACTGCCGCGAGCATGGTTGGCGAACCTTGTACCGCCGCGCGTTGCAGGTAGTGTTTTACCGCACGCAGGCCGCCGAGCTCTTCACCACCGCCGGCACGACCCGGGCCACCGTGCTTGAGTTGTGGCAGCGGCGAACCGTGGCCAGTGGATTCGCCGGCACAGTGACGATCCAGCACCAGCAAGCGCCCGTGCAAGGCGGCTGCGACTGGAACGGCTTTGGCGGCGATTTGCGGATCTTTGGTGATCAGGCTGGCCACGAGGCTGCCTTTGCCGCGCGCGGCCAACGCCAGCGCTTCGTCGAGATCGTCATAGGCCATCAAGGTGCTGACCGGACCGAACGCTTCGATATCGTGAGCGCCGCCTTCGGCGTGCGGGTCGCGGGCCTGCAACAGGGTCGGGGCGAAGAACGCGCCTTTGTCGACATTTTCACCGCGCGGCTCGAAACCATCGCGGGCGCCGAACAACAGGTCGCTGCTCTGCAACAGGGCTTCCAGACGCTCGGCCACGTCTTTCTGCTGATCGTGGGAAGCCAGTGCGCCCATGCGCACGCCTTCCACCGACGGGTCCCCGACCACGACTTTGGCCAGACGATCGCGCAGGCGGGTAGCAACGGCGTCAATGTGTTTGGCCGGAACGATGGCGCGGCGGATGGCGGTGCATTTCTGCCCGGCCTTGGTGGTCATTTCCCGGGCGACTTCCTTGATGAACAGCTCGAATTCTTCGTCATCCGGGGTTACGTCCGGGGCGAGGATCGCGCAGTTCAGCGAGTCGGCTTCGGCGGTGAACGGCACCGAGTTGCGGATCAGGTTCGGGTTTACTCGCAGCTTGGCTGCTGTGTCGGCGGAGCCGGTGAAGGTCACCACGTCTTGACCTTGCAGGCGGTCGAGCAGGTCGCCGGTACCACCGATGATCAATTGCAGACTGCCTGCCGGCAACAGGCCGGATTCATCGATCAGGCGCACCACGGCTTCCGTCAGGTAGCTGGTGGCGCTGGCCGGTTTGACGATACACGGCATGCCCGCGAGGAAGCTCGGCGCAAATTTTTCCAGCATGCCCCAGATCGGGAAGTTGAAGGCGTTGATGTGCACCGCCACGCCACCGCGAGGTACCAGGATGTGGGTGCCGGCGAAGGTGCCCATTTTGCTCAGCTGCATGGCCGGGCCTTCATGGACGACGTTGCCCGACGGCAATTCACGGGAGCCGAGGCTGGCGTAGGTGAACAGCGTGCTGTTGCCGCCTTCGATGTCGATCCAGCTGTCGGCGCGGGTTGCGCCGCTGTGATGGGAGATCGCGTAGAGCTGTTCCTTGCGCTCGCTCAGGTACAGGGCCAA
Organism: Pseudomonas sp. SDO5591_S426; assembly: GCF_054070755.1. Lineage (NCBI taxonomy): Bacteria > Pseudomonadati > Pseudomonadota > Gammaproteobacteria > Pseudomonadales > Pseudomonadaceae > Pseudomonas > Pseudomonas sp. SDO5591_S426. The sequence goes on from NZ_JBSVXD010000115.1 coordinate 1,890, forward strand.
AGCCTTGAGACGCTGGGCGCGCTGCTGGAAATCCAGCGCCATCAAGCCGCTGACACCCTGGCGACGGCCGTGCTCGATGGCTTCGGCGAAGTCCGGGCGCTCTTCATGGGTGCGGGCGATTTCATGGCCGTCGATGGCGCTGCGCAGGATCTGCGCGCCGTGTTGGCCGATCCAGCGACCGGCGATGAAACTTTGCAGGGTAGGGGAGTGAGACATCAGGATTGCTCCGGGTATGGTCAGTGTCTGGCGCGGTTGAGGCCGCGCCGGTCAAGAGGGAAATCAGTGTTGGCTGGCACCCGAGGCGCCGATGCCGGTCATCGAGCGGATGAACTGCGCCAGGTAACGGCCGCGTTCAAGGGCTGCACGGGGTGATTTGTCGGTGACGGAAAACAGCCAGGCGCTGAAGAAGGCCAGGCTCATGGAAAACAGCGCCGGGTTGGAGTACGGGAACAACGCCTTGTCGTGATGCATGACGTTGACCCACACCGCCGGGCTCAGCACCAGCAGGACAATCGCCGAGAACAGCCCGGCAAGACTGCCGAGCACCGCGCCACGAGTGGTCAGGCCTTTCCAGTACATCGAGAGGAACAGCACCGGGAAATTCACCGACGCGGCGATGGCCAAAACCAGGCCGGACAGGAAAGCAATGTTCTGCGATTCGAACAGCAGGCCGAGGATGATCGCCAGCACGCCGATGCACAGGGTGGCGATGCGCGACACACGCATCTCTTGCTGCTCGCTGGCCTGCCCCTTGCGCATCACGCAGGCATACAGGTCGTGGGATACCGCCGACGCACCGGACAGCGCCAACCCGGCGACCACCGCCAGAATGGTGGCGAAGGCCACCGCCGAAATGAAGCCGAGGAACAAGTTGCCGCCCACCGCGTGAGCCAGATGCACGGCGACCATGTTGCCGCCGCCGATGATCGCGCCGCTGGCGTCGCGGAACGCCGGATCAGTGCCGACCATGACGATGGCACCGAAGCCGACAATGATCAGCAGCAAGTAGAAGTAGCCGATGAAACCGGTGGCGTAGAACACGCTTTTGCGTGCTTCCTTGGCATCGCTGACGGTGAAGAAACGCATGAGGATGTGCGGCAAACCGGCGGTGCCGAACATCATGCCCAGGCCGAGGGAAATCGCATCGATCGGGTTCGACAGCAAGCCACCGGGGGCCATGATCGCGTTGCCCTTGGCGTGCACGGCAGTGGCGCCAGCGAACATCGCTTCGGTGCTGAAACCGAAATGCTTGAGCACCATGAACGCCATGAAACTGGTGCCGAACAGCAGCATCACCGCTTTGATGATCTGCACCCACGTGGTGGCGAGCATGCCGCCGAAGGTCACGTAGAACACCATCAACACGCCGACCAGCATCACCGCGTAGAGGTAGTCGATGCCGAACAGCAATTCGATCAGCTTGCCGGCGCCGACCATCTGCGCCACCAGGTACATCAGCGCCACGGTCAGGGTGCCGAAGGCCGAAGTCAGGCGCACCGGAGTCTGTTCCAGGCGATAGGAAACCACGTCGGCAAAGGTGTATTTGCCGAGGTTACGCAGGCGTTCGGCAATCAGGAACAGGATGATCGGCCAGCCGGCCAACACGCCCAAGGCGTAGAGCAAACCGTCGTAGCCGTTGAGAAACATCATCGCGGAGATGCCGAGGAATGACGCGGCCGAGATCATGTCACCGGCAATCGCCAGGCCGTTCTGGAAACCGGTCATGCCACCGCCGGCGGTGTAGAAGTCGCTGGCGGAACGGGTGCGCAGCGCCGCCCAACGGGTGACGCCGAGGGTGAACAAAACGAACACCAGGAACATGCCGATGGCGTTCCAGTTCAGCGGACGGGACGCACCGTCGGCGGCCACCGCAAGATCGGTGACCACCGCCAGCGGCAGCAAAAACAACGCGAGAAGACGGCTCATCGGGCGCACTCCTGCTTGAGTTTTTCATTCAGCGGGTCGATCACGTTGTTGGCGCGATAGACATAGAACCCGGTCAGCGCAAAGGCCAGCACCACGATCACCACACCCACCAGCATGCCCACGGTGGTCACGCCGCCGCTCAGAGACTGGCCGAGGGTGGAGGGGGAGAACGCCACCAGCAACACGAAGCCGAAGTAGATCACCAGCATGATCAGCGACAGCGACCAGTAGAGTTTCTGCTTGCGGCGCACCAGCTGGATGAAGTCGGGGTGCTGGCGGATGAGTTCTATGTCTTGGGGTGTCATGACGCGCGCTCCTTTGTTGTTTTTGTTTTGGGTGAAACAGTGTTTTCGGGTCTATCGCTAAAACTGTGGGAGCGGGCTTGCCCGCGATAGCGATGGATCAGTCACCAGTGATGTTGAATCTGATGGCCTCATCGCGGGCAAGCCCGCTCCCACAGGGTTTGGCGTGGCGCCGGATATCAAAGCTGATCGAAATCCAGCACCACTTTGTCGCTGATCGGGAACGCCTGGCACGACAGCACATAACCGGCCGCGACTTCGTAGTCTTCGAGGGCGTGGTTGCTGTCCATTTCCACTTCGCCTTCGATGACCTTGCATTTGCAGGTCGAGCACACGCCGGCTTTGCACGAGTAGGGCAGTTCGGCGCCTTGGGCGTTGCCGGCGTCGAGGATGCTCTGGCTGTTGCGCGGCAGGTCGAAGGCCAGGGCACGGCCGTCGCTGATCACGGTGATCTGGCTGACCGCGGCGTCCACCTGACGCGCCGCCTCGCGGGCTTCGCGTTTCTGCTGGCTGCCGGCGGCGGCGAACAGTTCGAAGTGAATGCGTTCAGGCGCCATGCCCTTGGCCTTGAGGCTGTCACGTACGGTCTCGGTCATTTCCTGCGGGCCGCAGATGAACGCTGCGTCGAGGGCTTTGACGTCGAGCCAGCGGCTGAACAGTTGCTCGCATTTCTCGGCGTTGATCCGGCCGTTGTAGAGGTCGACATCCTGCTGCTCGCGGCTGAACACGAAGATCAGGTTCAGGCGTTGCAGGTAACGGTTTTTCAGGTCTTCCAGTTGCTCGCGGAACAGCGCGCCGGAACTGGAACGGTTGCCGTACAGCAAGGTCACGCGGCTGTTGGGTTCGGTTTCCAGGGTGGTCTTGATGATCGACAGGATCGGCGTAATGCCGCTGCCTGCGGCTACTGCGAGGTAGCTGCCATGGCGCGCCGGGTCGAGTTCCACGCTGAAATGTCCGGCGGGCGGCATCACTTCCAGGCTGTGCCCGGCCTTGAGCTGTTCATTGGCAAACGCGGAAAAACGCCCACCTGCTACGCGCTTGATGGCGACGCGCAGTTCACCGTCATTGACCCCGGTGCAGATCGAGTAGGAGCGGCGCACTTCTTCGCCGTCCAGTTGCGTGCGCATCACCAGGTGCTGGCCCTGGGTGTAGTGAAAACTGTCTTGCAGTTCCTGCGGAATCTCGAAGGCGATGGACACCGCATCACGGGTCTCGGTGCGCACATCCTTGATGGTCAGGCTGTGAAATTTGCTCATTATTGTTCTCCAGCTGCGACGGCCGATTTGCCGCTCAGATGCACTTGAAATAGTCGAACGGTTCCCGGCAATCGACGCAGCGGTACAGCGCCTTGCACGCGGTGGAACCGAACTCGCTGAGCACTTCGGTGTGAGCGCTGCCGCATTGCGGACAGACGATCACCGGGCTCTCGCCGAGCAGACTGCGTTTGCTGGTGCTGCCCTCGGGCGGCGCAATGCCGTAGGCGCGCAGGCGTTCGCGGCCACTGGCGCTGATCCAGTCGGTGGTCCAGGCCGGGGTCAACTTTCGCTCAAGTTGCGGCGCCTTGAATCCGGCCAGTTCCAGCGCCTGGCGGATATCGCCCTCGATCACTTCAGTCGCGGGGCAACCGGAGTAGGTCGGCGTCACCACCACGTGCAGGTGTCCGGCCTGCCAGTCCAGATCGCGGACGATGCCGAGGTCGACCACGCTGACCACCGGCACTTCCGGGTCCATGACTTCGGACAGGATCGCCCACGCAGCGGCCAGGTCGGTCGGTTGAGCCGGCCGGGCGCCGAGGTCGCTGGCGATCAGCTCACCAGGTTGCATCGGGGTACGCTCGTGGCAGGAACTGCATTTCGGCCAGCAGGATGCCCAGGTGTTCGGTGTGCAGGCCCTTGCGTGCATTCAGGTAGAAATAGCTCGGCGCGGCGGGCACGGGCAGGGTGGCGCTGGCGAAGATTTCGTTGACCTTGGCTTGCCACTGCGCAGCGACGCTGGCGATGTCCGGGGTGATACCGGCTTCGCACAGGCGCTGTTCGCTGTCATCGGCAGCGATCAGTTCCACGGTGAAGCGCCAGACTTCCGGAATCGCCGCGAGCATGCGCTTGTGGCTTTCTTCGGTGCCGTCACCCAGACGCTCGACCCACTCGCCGGAGCGGCGCAGGTGATAGGTGACTTCTTTCACAGCCTTGGCGGCAATCCCGGCGATGCGCTCATCGCTGGACTGGCTCAGCCCGTGAAGCACCGGCAGGTGCCAGGCGTCATACAGGAACTGCTTGAGGATGGTCACTGCGTAGTCGCCGTTGGGTTGTTCCACCAACAACAGGTTGCGATAGGCGCGCTCGTCGCGGCGGAACGCCAGGTCGTCGGCGCTGCGGCCGTCGTCCAGCAGTTCGGCGGCGTATTCCAGCCAGTTGCGCGCCTGGCCGACGAGGTCGAGGCCGACGTTCATCAACGCCAGTTCTTCTTCCAGCGCCGGCGCCTTGCCGCACCATTGGCACAGGCGCTGGCCCTGGATCAGGGCGCTGTCGCCGAGGCGCAGCAGGTATTCGATCAGATCAGTCTTGTTGTCCATGGTCGACCTCACATGTGCCCGACTTCGGCCGGCAGCTCGTAGAAGCTGGCGTGGCGATAAACCTTGTCGTCCGATGGATCGAACAGCGGGTCTTTTTCATCCGGCGACGAAGCGGTGATCAGCGCCGAAGGCACGACCCACAGGCTCACGCCTTCGCTGCGACGGGTGTAGAGCTCGCGCGCGTTCTCGATGGCCATGGTGGTGTCGGCGGCATGTACGCTGCCGACGTGCTTGTGGTTGAGGCCGTGCTTGCTGCGCACGAAGACTTCGAAGAGGGTCCACTCGGACATTTCAGTTACTCCACATCAGGTGGCCGAATCAGGCGGCGTTCTTGTTTTGTTTTTTGCGGGCGTGGGCGACGGCGGCTTCACGGACCCAGGCGCCGTCTTCAATCGCCTTGCGGCGGGTGGCGACGCGTTCGGTGTTGCAAGGGCCGTTGCCCTTGAGCACTTCGTAGAATTCGTTCCACTGGATTTCGCCGAAGTCGTAGTGGCCGCGCTCGGCGTTCCACTTCAGGTCCGGATCGGGGCAGGTGCAGCCCAGCAGTTCCAGTTGCGGGATGGTCTGGTCGATGAAGCGCTGGCGCAGTTCGTCGTTGCTCTGGCGCTTGATTTTCCAGGCCATGGATTGCGCGCTGTTCGGCGAGTGTTCATCGCTCGGACCAAACATCATCAGCGACGGCCACCACAGACGGTTGATCGCGTCCTGGACCATGTCTTTTTGCGCCTGGGTACCGTGACGCATCATGGTCAGGAGGATTTCGTAGCCCTGGCGCTGGTGGAAACTTTCTTCCTTGCAGATGCGCACCATGGCCCGGGAGTAGGGTCCGTAGGATGTGCGCTGCAGCACCACCTGATTGACGATGGCTGCGCCGTCCACCAGCCAGCCCACCGCGCCCATGTCGGCCCAGTTCAGCGTCGGGTAATTGAAGATGCTCGAATACTTGGCCTTGCCGCTGTGCAGCTTGGCGATTTCTTCATCGCGGTCGGCGCCCAGGGTTTCCATGGCGCTGTACAGGTACAGGCCGTGGCCGGCTTCGTCCTGGATCTTGGCCATCAGTTGCAGTTTGCGTTTGAGCGTCGGCGCACGGGTGACCCAATTGCCTTCCGGCAGCATGCCGACGATCTCGGAATGGGCGTGCTGGGAAATCTGCCGGATCAGCGTCTGGCGATAAGCATCTGGCATCCAGTTCTTCGCTTCGATCTTGATTTCTGAATCGATTTTTTCCTGGAAGGCGCGTTCCTGTTCGGACATCTCCGACAGGTCCTTGATGCGCTTGACGCCGGTTTCTACGAGCTGTGCGTACATTTGTGGTCTCCCGCCTTGAATCTGTTCTGAGGCATGGAGAACTTTATAAGCGATACAGAAATTAATATCAAACACAAAATAACGTGTCGTAAATTTTTCTGTATCGCTTCCGACGTATGGAGAGCGATTGCGGTTTCTGGACAGGCTAGTGGCTACTTAGTAGCATCCGCCGCTGACGGACCTTTCCTCCGGCGCATCGACCGACGTGGACTCATCAAGGAATCGAAATGCACACCTTCACCCATGGCGATAAAACCATTGCGTTCACTGTTTTGAGCGGTGAAGTGGTGGGCAGCGAAAAGCTCAGCGAAACCCGCGTGACGACCACCGGCGGCCCTGTTAACGGCAACAGTGGTGAAGAGAAACCGTTGCGGGTCAGTTCGGTGTCGATCATCAACCATGAGTTCTGGATCAGGACCGCCGACGGCATCGAGCACGACGTGAAGCTGCGCGGCGTGGACATTCCGTTGCGTACCGGGCAACAAATCTCCTTGATCAGTGCCTTGAAGAAGGACGGCAACCCTTTACACGTCCTGCTGCACAACCACACGGCGGCCAAGCGTTGGGCGTTGCGCGACGGCAAGATGCTCGGTACGGAGCTGGAACTATGGCCCTTTAACTGGAAGACCCTGCTGATCGTGCTGGGATTGAGCGTCGCCGGTTTTGCAACGGCGGGGCTGGGTTTGCTGGCGGCGGCCGCGTACCTTTGCTACGCGCTATATCAGGGCTCGCAGCGCAAGAAAATGCTGGCCAGCGATCTGGATGCCTACCTTGAGAAGCTGAAAAACCAGATCGGTAATGGTGTTCAGATGCCAAGCGCAGTCCCGGCGCCAGTCGCTGCTCGAGTCGAAAGCCCGATTCAGGCGGAAATTTCTTTCCAGATCGAAATCCCGGTTCAGGTGGAATCTCAAGCTCCAGCTCCAGCTCCAGCTTTAGCACCAGCCGAAACCGAAAGTGCCGCGCTGAACAGTGACAGCGTGCGCCGGGCGCTCTCGCGCAATCGTTGATGCATTTTCAGGAATAGCGATGTACGACTACAAATACGACAATGTGGTTGTCAGGTTCTGGACTCATCGTGGTGAAATATTGAGCCGTGAGCGACGCCGCGAGCCCGTTGAATATGAGATTGAAGACGAGTACTGGGTCAGAACGCCTGATGGTCTGGAGTTGCAATTGATTCTCGGCAACCCGGACTTTCGGTTTCGCAAAGGCGATGATCTCTCTGTCGTCTATGTCGGGGATGCAAAAGGCACGAATGGTTTGCCTGCCATTGTGTGCAACTACAGTGTTTCGCAAAGCGTTGTGTTGACGAGACCTGAGTGGGTGTACGCACGGCTGGTTCCGCCGAGATCCCACTGGATGCCAGCGTTGGTCACCACTGTGCTTTCGGGGATTGCTGCCTATTTTTTTGGTTTCTGGTGGGGTGCGTCAGCGGGGTTGGGGTTTTACCTGCTGCTGCGTGTTGAAGCTGCCAAGCGCAAAAAGCGCATTATCGGCGGTTTGGGCACGCATCTTGAGCAGCTCAGAGAACGGGTGCCGCAAGATGAAAACCGGGTCGATGTCAGCAGTGTACTGGCACGCAATCTCTGAACAGTCGGTTTAAGGCATCCAGGTGTAGGCGGTTGACAACTAAAAAAAGCCCCGCAAAAGCGGGGCTGAAAAGGTGCAGCAGTCATGCTTTCGGACGTTTATCCACAACGTGGCAGGCCTTGCCTTCAGAGCGCTTGATCGAATGGAAAGGCTGTAAAACGATCCGCGTACTGATCCCGATGTAAGTCTTGATGTGCTTGCTCAACTCCCCGCAAACAGCCTTCTGCTGTTCATCGGTCAAGTGCTGGTGTTCAGCCTTTAGCTCCACATGCACGTCAACGCTGTCCAGGTTGCCGTTGCGATACAGATGGATCTCGTAGCACTCGGCAAGCTGTTTGATTTTCAGCACCTGCTCCTCGATCTGCGTCGGGAACACGTTGACCCCGCGAATGATCAGCATGTCATCGCTGCGTCCGGTGATCTTGTCGATGCGCCGCATCGGCCGTGCGGTGCCCGGCAGCAGGCGCGTCAGGTCGCGGGTGCGGTAGCGGATCATCGGCAGGGCTTCTTTGCTCAATGAGGTGAACACCAGTTCGCCCATCTGACCGTCCGGCAGCACTTCGCCGGTCACCGGGTCGATGATTTCCGGGTAGAAGTGGTCTTCCCAGATGGTCGGGCCGTCCTTGGTTTCCGCGCATTCCATGGCGACACCCGGGCCCATGATTTCCGAGAGTCCGTAGATATCAAGGGCGGTGATGCCCAGACGCGCTTCGATGGCGCTGCGCAGTTCGGCGGTCCACGGCTCGGCGCCGAAGATGCCCAGGCGCAAGGCCAGTTTGTGCGGGTCGATGCCCTGACGCTCGATTTCATCGGCGATGTTGAGCATGTAGGACGGCGTGACCATGATGATGTCCGGCTGGAAATCCTTGATCAGCTGCACTTGTTTTTCGGTCTGGCCGCCGGACATCGGGATCACCGTGCAACCCAGGCGTTCGGCACCGTAATGCGCGCCGAGGCCGCCGGTGAACAGGCCGTAGCCGTAGGAGATGTGCACTTTGTCGCCACGTCGGCCGCCAGCGGCGCGGATCGAACGCGCCACCACGTTGGCCCAGGTGTCGATGTCGTTCTGGGTGTAGCCGACGACGGTCGGTTTGCCGGTGGTGCCGCTGGACGCGTGCAGGCGCACGATGTCGTTCATCGGCACGGCAAACATGCCGTACGGGTAGTTGTCGCGCAGGTCGGACTTAGTGGTGAAGGGGAACTTCGCCAGGTCATCCAGGGACTTGATGTCGTCCGGGTGCACACCCAGCGCATCGAAGCGCTGACGGTACAGCGGCACGTTGTTGTAGGCGTGGTTCAGGCTCCAGCGCAGGCGCTCGAGCTGATGCTGGCGCAACTCGTCGATGCTGGCGGTTTCCAGCGGGTCCAGCACAGGGTTCAGCACGGCTTGGGCTATTGGCATGTTCATGTGTTCACTCGAATTGTTTTTGTGTTCCAGCCCTTTCACGGAAGGGCTTTGAGTGCATGCCCCAAGGATACCTCTCGGCTCCCTGGGAATCGCGATTCTTTAGTGGGATAGACGCTCGATGATCAGCGCGATCCCTTGGCCAACGCCGATGCACATGGTGCACAGGGCGTAGCGGCCGTTACGTTCTTCAAGTTCATGCAGGGCGGTGGTCACCAGTCGCGCGCCGCTCATGCCCAATGGGTGGCCGAGGGCGATGGCGCCGCCGTTCGGGTTGACCCGTGGGTCGGTGTCGCTCAAGCCCAGTTCGCGCAACACCGCCAGACCTTGCGCGGCGAATGCTTCATTTAGCTCGATCACGTCCATGTCCGCCAGGCTCAGGTTGGCCAGTTCCAGTACCTTGCGGGTCGCTGGCACCGGGCCGATGCCCATGATCCGTGGCTCGACGCCGGCGGTGGCCATGGCGACAACGCGACCACGAGCGGTCAGACCGTGGCGTTTGGCGACTTCCGGGCTGGCCAGCAACAACGCGCAAGCGCCGTCATTGACCCCGGAAGCGTTGCCGGCGGTGATGCTGCCGCCTTCGCGGAACGGCGTGCCGAGTTTGGCCAGTTGCTCAAGGGTGGTGTCGCCGCGCGGGTGTTCATCGTGCTCGACCACTTTGGCCGGGCCTTTGCGCTGGGCAATTTCCACGGCGACGATTTCCTTGGCCAGGCGCCCGTTGGCCTGGGCGGCGGCAGCGCGTTGCTGGCTGCGCAGGGCGAAGGCGTCCTGGTCGGCGCGGGAGATGTTGAACTGTTCGGCGACGTTCTCGGCGGTTTCCGGCATGGAGTCGATGCCGAACGCTTTTTTCATCAGCGGATTGACGAAACGCCAGCCGATGGTGGTATCGAAGATCTCCGCCGAACGGGAAAACGCCTGCTCAGCCTTGCCCATCACCAGCGGTGCGCGGGACATCGATTCGACGCCACCCACCAGCATCAACCCGGCCTCGCCACTGCGAATGGCGCGCGCCGCAGTGCCGACCGCATCCAGCCCGGAACCGCACAGGCGATTGAGCGTGGTGCCGGGGACGCTGACCGGCAATCCGGCCAGCAGCGCCGACATGCGCGCAACGTTGCGGTTGTCTTCGCCGGCCTGGTTGGCGCAGCCGTAGATCACGTCGTCGACGCTGCTCCAGTCCACTTGCGGGTGGCGGCGCAACAGTTCGCGCAGCGGCACCGCGCCGAGGTCGTCGGCGCGCACGCTGCTCAATACACCGGCGTAGCGACCGATAGGGGTGCGGACTGCGTCGATGATCAGGGCGTCATTCATTCGGGTTCTCCTGCGTCAGCACCGGGCCGCGCACTTTGTAGGATTTGCCATGGAACAGGGCGATCAACTGGCCCTGCTGGTTTTCAATGCGTACGTCGTAGTTGCCGGTGCGACCGGAGCGGCTCTGCTCGATGCAATCGGCGTTCAGCGTGTCGCCCAGATACGCCGGGGCGATGTAGTCGATGCTGCAACCGATGGCCACGGTGGCTTCGTTGTAGCTGTTGCAGGCAAACGCAAACGCCGAGTCGGCGAGGGCGAACAGGTAGCCGCCGTGGCAAGTGCCGTGGCCCTGCAGCATGTCGGCGCGCACGGTCATGCCGACGCGGGCGCAACCGGGGCCGGCGGAAAGCAGGCGCATGCCCATGGCCTGGCTGGCGGTGTCGCGCTGGAACAACGCTTGCGCGCATTCGCTGGCCAATGTCATGGCTTCGTGATTAGTCATGGAAGTTTCTCCCTTCGGCGACCCGACGGCGCAGCAGCAGCGACGGCCGGTAGCGTTCTTCGCCATAGCTGGCTTGCAGGTTTTCCAGCACGTTCAGAATGTGTGGCAGGCCAACGGCATCGGCCCAGGCCAGCGGGCCTTGCGGGTAATTGACCCCGGCGCGCATTGCCAGATCGATGTCGGCGGCAGAAGCAACGCCTTGCAGCAGGGCGTCGGCGGCTTCGTTGGCGAGCATGGCGACGGTGCGCAGGACGGCGAGGGCCGGGCTGTCGCTGAGCAGGCTGACCTTGAGGCCGGCCCGTTGCAGCAGGGCGATGCCTTGTTCGAGGGCCAGTGGATCAATGCCTTCCGCATAGCTGATGGCGATACGCTTGGCATTGCCGTAATCGTGCGCCAGATCCAGCAGAATTAGATTGAGCAGACCATCTTCTTTTGCGCGCTGGCAAGCCATACGCCCGTCGCTCAACGCCAGAACGGCGTCACCGACCCGCAGCAAACCTTGACCGTCACGCTGGATGATCTCGACGCCGTGTTCACGCAAACGTGCGAGCAAACCCTGGGCGATGCCGAGGTCGCCTTCCACGGCACAAACTTCGATCTGCGCATCGCTGCCGATTTCAGTGGCGTGCGGGCGCTCTGCACCTTGGGCGTAGCTATAGAAACCCTGACCGCTCTTGCGTCCCAGACGCCCGCCGTCCAACAACTCTTTCTGGATCAGCGACGGCAGGAAGCGGGTGTCCTGGTAATAAGCGTCGAACACCGAGCAGGTCACGGCGTAATTGACGTCGTGGCCGATCAGGTCGGTCAGCTCGAACGCGCCCATGGCAAAGCCGCCGGCCTCGCGCATCAACGCGTCGAGAGTCGGGCAATCGGCGGCACCTTCTTGCAGCAGGCGCAGGCTCTCGGCATAGAACGGTCGGGCCACGCGGTTGACGATAAAACCCGGTGTGGAGCGGGTGTGAACCGGTTTTTTACCCCAGGCCTTGGCGGTGTCGTACAGGCACTCGGCGAGTGCCGGATCGCTGGCCAGACCGGAGACGATTTCCACCAGCGCCATGACCGGCGCCGGGTTGAAGAAGTGCAGGCCGAGCAGGCGTTCTGGGTGATCAAGCTGCGCGGCGATGCTGGTGATCGACAGCGACGAGGTGTTACTGGCCAGAATGCAGTGTTCGCCGCAAATGCCTTCGAGCTGGCGGAACAGGGCGCGCTTGACCTCAAGGTTTTCGACGATGGCCTCGATGATCAGCTCGCAATCGGCCAGCGCCTCGATGGCTTCCACGGCTTGCAGGCGAGCGATGGTTGCGCTGCGCGATTCGGCGGACAGCTTGCCGTTCTCGACCCGTTTGCCCAGTTGCCGATCGATGCCTTCAATGGCTTGAGCAGCAGCGCCGGGGCGGTTGTCCAGCAGCAGCACCGGATGACCGGCTTGCGCCGCGACCTGGGCGATACCGGCACCCATGGCCCCGGCGCCGATCACGGCGATGCGTGCGTTGGTGTTCAGTGCAGTCATGACTCAGCGCCCCTTGAACACGGGGGTGCGTTTTTCCATGAAGGCGCCAACGCCTTCGCGGTAATCCTCACTGCGCCCGGCCAGGCGTTGCAGGTCGCGCTCCAGTTCGAGTTGTTCGTCGAAGCTGTTGCTCAGGCTGGCGTTGAGGCTGCGTTTGATCAGCGCCAGGCCGTAGGTCGGCTGGGTCGCCAGGTGGCGAGCGAGTTTCAGTGCTTCGTCGCGCAAATCGGCATCGTCCACACACTGGTAGATCAAGCCCCATTGCTCGGCTTGTTCGGCGCTCAGGCGGTTGCCCAGCAGTGCCAAGGCCTTGGCTCGAGCCATGCCGACCAGGCGCGGCAGGGTCCAGGTGCCGCCGGAATCGGGGATCAGGCCGATCTTGCAGAACGCCTGAATAAAGCTTGCCGAACGTGCCGCCAAAACCAGATCGCAGGCCAGCGGAATGTTGGCGCCGGCCCCTGCGGCCACGCCGTTGACCGCGCAGATCACCGGCAGCGGCAGGTCGCGCAATTGGCGGATCAGCGGGTTGTAGAACTTCTCGATGGACTCGCCAAGATCCGGCACGGCGCTGCCCGGTGCGACATTGCGATCGCTCAGATCCTGCCCGGCGCAAAAGCCGCGGCCTTCGCCGGTCAGCAGCAACACGCGCACTTCGGGGTTCTGCCGCACTTGCTTGAGCGCTTCCTTCACTTCGCCATGCATCTGGGTGTTGAAGCTGTTGAGCTGGTCCGGGCGATTGAGGCTGAGCAGGGCAACGCCGGCCTCGATGGAAAACAGGATGTGTTCGAAGTTCATGGTCTTGGCGCTCTCTTGGAGGTCGTTCTAATTCGTGGGCGGATTACTGGCCGATAAAGGTCGGCTTGCGCTTTTCCTGGAAGGCGGCAATGCCTTCGTCGCGGTCGCGGGTGCCGGCCAACACGGTGAAGGCGTGGCGCTCGAAACGCAGGCCGCTGGCGAGGTCGGTGTCCATCGCCTTGAGCAACGCTTCCTTGGCCAGACGCACCGCCAGCGGTGCTTTGGCGGCGATGTTGCGAGCGATGTGCAGGGCGCGTTCGACGGTGAATTCCGGCTGGGTGACTTCGCTGACGAGGCCGGCGCGCTGGGCCTGACGGGCGTCGATCGGCTCGCCGGTCAGGACCATTTGCATGGCCATGGATTTGCCGACGGCGCGCAGCAGGCGTTGGGTGCCACCGGCGCCGGGCATGATCCCGAGGTTGATTTCCGGCTGGCCGAAGCGGGCGTCTTCGCCGGCAATGATGATGTCGGCGTGCATTGCCAGTTCGCAGCCACCGCCCAGCGCGAAGCCGTTGACCGCGGCGATCAACGGTTTGCTGAAGCGGGTGATGGTTTGCCATGAGGCCTGGCGTGGGTCGTCGAGGATGCCGACCAGATTGCGCTCGGCCATTTCCTTGATGTCGGCGCCGGCGGCGAAGGCCTTGCGACTGCCGGTGAGCACCACGACACGGGTCTCGGCATCGGCTTGCGCGGCATTCAGTTCATCGGCCAGCTCACCCAGTAATTCGGTGGTCAGGGCGTTCAGGGCTTGCGGGCGCTGCAAGGTAATCAGGCGAACGCCAGGCTCTATCAGTTCGACGGCAAGGGTTTGAGGCATGGCAGATGCCCTCACGGTGCACGCTCGGCGTGGTGCCGGCTCGTTATTGGATCGGCCGCAGGGGCCGGTTTTGCCCAAGTATAGCTACAACGTGATACGCAAATGCAATACTGAAATTGATTTAATGTGTCCTTTTAGTCGGATGGTGGTTGTGCGCCGGTAATCTGAAACAGCAGTTGATAGCGGGTTCTACCCTTATTTTATTGGGTTTAATGCGAGGTTTTGCGTTGTGGAGCAGGTCGTCGGAAAGCCGCTTGTCAAGTGATACGGTTTTTTGTCTTTGTGTATGTAAAAGCGATGTGATACAAAATAAGTCATTATCGGCATCGCTTTGTGAAGGAATCTTCCATGACCTGCTACAGCCTCGATGGCCTGACCCCCGTGGTCGACCCGACTGCTTATGTGCATCCGTCCGCCGTGCTGATCGGTGACGTGATCATCGGGCCGCATTGCTACGTCGGGCCGCTGGCCAGCCTGCGCGGGGATTTCGGCCGGATCGTGCTGGAGGAGGGCGCCAACCTGCAGGACACCTGCGTGATGCACGGCTTCCCGGACAGCGACACCGTGGTCGAGCGCAACGGCCACATCGGCCACGGCGCGGTGCTGCACGGTTGCCGCATCGGCGCCGACGCGCTGGTGGGGATGAATGCGGTGGTGATGGACAACGCCCGGATCGGCCCGCGTTCATTCGTCTCGGCGGCAGCGTTCGTCAAGGCCGGTTTCGAGTGTGCCGAGCAATCGCTAGTCATGGGCGCACCGGCCAGCGTCAAGCGCACCCTCAGCGATCAGGAAGTGGCGTGGAAACAGGCGGGGACCCGCGAGTATCAGCAACTGGCCCAGCGTTGCCTGGAGCAGATGCAGGTGTGTGAACCGCTGAGCGAGCCGGAAGAAAACCGCCGACGGATCAGCGACAGCGGGTTACGGCCCAAGGGCAGCACCAACTCCCTGTAGGAGCTGCCGAAGGCTGCGATCTTTTGATTGTGTTTTTTGAAGATCAAGATCAAAAGATCGCAGCCTGCGGCAACTCCTACCGGTATATTCCTTTTCTTTTTTTGCTCGGTACGCCCATGTCGTCCCTGACACCCTTGAACCATCTGATTACCCGCTTCCAGGAGCAGACGCCGATTCGCGCCAGTTCCTTGATCATCACCTTGTACGGTGATGCCATCGAACCCCACGGCGGGACGGTGTGGCTTGGCAGCCTGATTCAATTGCTCGAACCGATCGGCATCAACGAACGCCTGATCCGCACCTCGATTTTTCGCCTGACCAAAGAAGGCTGGCTGACCGCCGAGAAAGTCGGCCGTCGCAGCTACTACAGCCTGACCGGCACCGGTCGCCGGCGTTTCGACAAGGCCTTCAAGCGGGTCTACAGCACCACGATGCCGGCCTGGGATGGTTCGTGGTGCCTGGTGATGCTTTCGCAACTGACCCAGGACAAGCGCAAACAAGTGCGCGAAGAACTGGAGTGGCAAGGTTTTGGTGCGATTTCGCCGGTGGTCCTGGCCTGCCCGCGCAGCGATCGCACCGACGTCAACGCAACCTTGCTCGACCTCGGCGCCCAGGAAGACACCATCGTCTTCGAAACCACCGCCCAGGACGTACTGGCCTCCAAGGCGCTGCGCCTGCAAGTGCGCGAAAGCTGGAACATCGAGGAACTGGCGACCCACTACAGCGAATTCATTCAACTGTTCCGACCGCTCTGGCAAGCGCTTCGCGAGCAGGAAAACCTGCAGCCGTCCGACTGCTTCCTGGCGCGGATCCTGCTTATTCATGAATACCGCAAACTGCTGCTGCGCGACCCGCAACTGCCGGACGAGTTGTTGCCCGGCGATTGGGAAGGCCGCGCGGCCCGACAGTTGTGCCGCAATATTTATCGTTTGATCTACGCCAAGGCCGAGGATTGGCTGAACAGTGCCCTGGAAACCGCCGATGGACCGTTACCGGATGTGGGCGAGAGTTTTTATCGACGGTTTGGCGGGTTGAAGTAACCCGTCGCCGTTCAGGGAGAGTCGCTGTTCAGGAGAACCTGTGTTTTGACGTAGACAATAAAAATAAGCCTGCGTGAGGCCTGCCATGATTTCTACAAACGCACAGCGCCAGGATGGGTTCGATCAATGGATTCATCAGATCAACCAGATCTGTGGCGCCTTCAACGCACAACCCCTGGGCGCCGGTTTCGCCGGTCAGATCCGGGAATACCGCAGCGATGCCCTCAAACTCAGCTTCGTCGATGCCTGCCAGGCGCGGTTGTACCGCACGCCGCATGAAGTCGCGGCGGGCGAGGGCGGCAAATACTTCGCGGTGTTCCAGCTCGATGGCACGGCGGGTATGGCGCAAGGCGACGACAAGGTGTTGTTGTCCGCCGGTGACATCACGCTGATCGATGCCTCGCGGCCCAGCGATTTCACCTACAGCGAAAACTCCCGGCAATTGTCGCTGATCCTGCCGTATCAACTGGTGGAGCAAACCCTGCGCTTCAATCAGGTCAAGTGCGGCCACCGGATCGCCGGGACATCGCCCATCGCCATGCTTTCGCATCGCTTGATCCTCGACGCCACGCGCCAACAGAACCTAAGTCGCCAGGAAAGCGAAGCAACCCTGGAAGCGATTGTCAGCCTGCTGCGTCCGGCGATCAGCCAGACCGACGATTGCGCGGACCCGCACGAGCGCATCTTCCGCAAGACCCTGAGTTTTATCGACGCGAACATCCGCTCCGAAGAGCTCTGCCCGGAATGGCTGGCGCGGGAAGTCGGCATGTCGACCCGTGGCCTGTACCGGATGTTCGCCAAGAAAGGCCTGGTGGTGGCGCGCTACATCAAGAACCGGCGGCTGGATTTGTGTGCTGAGTCTTTGCGCCAGTCGGGCAGGGAAGAGAAGTTGTCGGTGCTGGGGTATTCGTGGGGGTTTTCCGATTCGAGCTATTTTTCGACGGCGTTCAAATCGCGCTTCGGCATTGCGCCGGGTGAGTATCGTAAGCAGCATGCTTGAAGTTCAAAAGATCGCAGCCTTCGGCAGCTCCTACATTGACGGTGTGTAAACC
>NZ_JBSVXD010000116.1:0-18502 GCF_054070755.1 Pseudomonas sp. SDO5591_S426
AGCTCCTACGAATGCATCGCGCCACAATCCAGCTAACCTGAATCCCTGCTGAACACACCTTCGAATTGCCCATTAACCCCAAAGCATCATTGAAACCACCACCAACCTGCCCCATCTAAGACCCATACCCATTGCGCAGGTGCCCCCATGAGCGACCAGCAAGAATTCCCTGAAGACCCGAGCGAATACGCCGATCCGGAAAACGCCCCGCACCATAACCCCGGCAAAGGCCTGGCCCTGCCCGGCCAGAACCTGCCGGACAAGGTCTACATCATCCCGATCCACAATCGACCGTTCTTCCCGGCCCAGGTGCTGCCGGTCATCGTCAATGAAGAGCCTTGGGCCGAGACCCTCGACCTGGTCGCCAAATCCGATCACCACTCCCTGGCCCTGTTCTACATGGACACGCCCCAGGAAGATCCGCGCCACTTCGACACCTCGGCCCTGCCGCTGTACGGCACGCTGGTCAAGGTGCACCACGCCAGCCGCGAAAACGGCAAACTGCAATTCGTCGCCCAGGGCCTGACCCGCGTTCGCATCCGCACCTGGCTCAAGCACCATCGCCCGCCGTATCTGGTGGAAGTCGAATACCCGCACCAGCCCACCGAACCGACCGACGAGGTCAAGGCCTACGGCATGGCGCTGATCAACGCGATCAAGGAACTGCTGCCGCTCAACCCGCTGTACAGCGAAGAGCTGAAGAATTACCTCAACCGCTTCAGCCCCAACGATCCGTCGCCGCTGACCGACTTCGCCGCCGCCCTCACTTCGGCCACCGGCAATGAATTGCAGGAAGTGCTCGACTGCGTGCCGATGCTCAAGCGCATGGAAAAAGTCCTGCCGATGCTGCGCAAGGAAGTCGAAGTCGCGCGCCTGCAAAAAGAGATTTCCGCGGAAGTGAACCGCAAGATCGGCGAGCATCAGCGCGAGTTCTTCCTCAAGGAACAACTCAAGGTCATCCAGCAGGAACTGGGGCTGACCAAGGACGACCGCAGCGCCGACCTCGAACAGTTCGAACAGCGGCTGGTGGGCAAAGTCCTGCCGGCGCAAGTGCAAAAACGCCTCGAAGAGGAAATGAACAAGCTGTCGATCCTCGAAACCGGCTCGCCGGAGTATGCGGTCACCCGCAATTACATCGACTGGGCGACCTCGGTGCCGTGGGGCGTGTACGGCGACGACAAACTCGACCTCAAGCACGCACGCAAGGTGCTGGACAAACACCACGCCGGCCTCGACGACATCAAGGACCGCATCCTCGAATTCCTCGCCGTCGGTGCCTATAAAGGCGAGATCAGCGGCTCTATCGTGCTGTTGGTGGGCCCGCCGGGCGTGGGCAAGACCAGCGTCGGCAAATCCATCGCCGAATCCCTCGGCCGGCCGTTCTACCGCTTCAGCCTCGGCGGCATGCGCGACGAAGCCGAGATCAAGGGCCATCGCCGCACCTACATCGGCGCCCAACCGGGCAAACTGGTGCAGGCGTTGAAAGACGTCGAAGTGATGAACCCGGTGATCATGCTCGACGAAATCGACAAGATGGGCCAAAGCTACCAGGGTGACCCGGCCTCGGCGCTGCTGGAAACCCTCGATCCGGAGCAGAACGTCGAATTCCTCGACCACTATCTCGACTTGCGCATGGACCTGTCGAAAGTGCTGTTCATCTGCACCGCCAACACCCTGGATTCGATTCCCGGCCCGCTGCTGGACCGGATGGAAGTGATTCGCCTGTCGGGCTACATCACCGAAGAAAAAGTCGCCATCGCCAAGCGTCACCTGTGGCCCAAGCAACTTGAAAAAGCAGGTGTATCGAAAGGCAGCCTGACCATCAGCGACAACGCGCTCAAGGCGCTGATCGACGGCTACGCCCGTGAAGCCGGCGTGCGTCAGTTGGAGAAAAACCTGGGCAAACTGGTACGCAAAGCGGTGATGAAGCTGCTCGACGAACCGAAAGCGGTGATCAAGCTCGGCCCGAAAGACCTGGAAACCTCGCTGGGTAAACCGGTGTTCCGCAACGAGCAAGTGCTGTCGGGCACCGGCGTGATCACCGGGCTGGCTTGGACCAGCATGGGCGGCGCGACATTGCCGATTGAAGCGACGCGCATCCATACCCTGAACCGTGGGTTCAAGCTCACCGGGCAATTGGGCGATGTGATGAAAGAGTCCGCGGAGATCGCCTACAGCTACGTCAGTTCCAACCTGAAGTCGTTCGGTGGAGATCCGAAATTCTTCGACGAAGCTTTCGTACACCTGCACGTCCCGGAAGGTGCGACACCGAAGGACGGCCCAAGCGCTGGCGTAACCATGGCCAGTGCCCTGCTCTCGCTAGCGCGCAATCAGGCGCCGAAAAAAGGCGTGGCCATGACCGGCGAACTGACGTTGACCGGGCACGTACTGCCGATTGGCGGGGTGCGTGAAAAGGTGATTGCGGCGCGGCGGCAGAAGATTTTCGAGCTGATCTTGCCGGAAGCCAACCGGGGGAATTTCGAGGAACTGCCGGAGTATCTGAAGGAAGGGATTACCGCGCACTTTGCCAAGCGGTTTACGGATGTGGCGAAGGTGCTTTTCTGATGTTCCTGTAGCGCCTGTCCCGTCGCTATCGCTGGCAAGCCAGCTCCCACAGGTTTTTGTGGTGGACACAAATATTGTGAACACCGCCGCCCACTGTGGGAGCTGGCTTGCCAGCGATGGCGTCAGCCCTGCCACCGCCTCCTTCGGTGGCTGTCACAATTTGTCTCATCTCGGTTATGCTCGCCGTTCGTCGTGAACGCCGGAGCCACTGACCTTATGTCCCCCACTCGCCTGTTTGTCCCCCTCGCCCTCGCCTTGCTGGCCGGATGCGCCACGCAACCGAAACACAACGTGACCGTGGAAAAACAAAGCGAATGCCCGGTGAAACTCACCAGCGGACAAAACCTGATCCTGACCCTGCCGAGCAACCCGACCACGGGTTATCGCTGGTCTATCCAGGATTCGGCCGGTGGCGTGTTGCACGCGTTGGGTCCAGAGGTTTATCGCAACCCGGAAGATGCCGGTATCGTCGGCGCCGCCGGCGTATCGACCTGGCGCTTCCAGGCCTTCGCCCCCGGCACCGGGCGCTTGCGCCTGACCTCACAACAACCATGGGCCCCGGAAGTGCTGCCGGTTGATTCGTTCGACTGCGCAATCTCGGTGAACTGACCGTGGGCTGGCTGATTCTGGCGCTGATGGGCGCGGTGACGTTTCTCTATGGCCTGAGCGTGCATGCTTCGCTGCTCTGCCTGCTGGTCAAACCGCTGCCCGTACTGGCCCTGCTCGGCTGGCTGCACGACGCACCACCCAGCGAATACCGGCGCTGGATCAGCCTGGGCTTGATCTTTTCCCTGCTCGGCGATGTGTTGCTGGCGTGGCCGGGGGATTTGTTTGTGTTTGGCCTGGGCGCGTTTCTGGTCGCTCATCTTGCTTATCTGAAAGCCTATTTGAGTGACTGCCGGCGTCTGGCCTTGCTGCCGCTGATTATTGCCCTCGGTGTCGGCGCGGTTCTGTTGGGAATTCTGATTTCCCATGGTCTAGGGACATTGCTGGTTCCGGTGATCGTCTACGGCCTGGCCATCAGCGCCATGCTCTGGCGCGCACTGGCCCGGCTCGGCACAGATGTACCCAAGCGTTCGGCGCTGTTGGCGGCGGGTGGTGCGGTGGCGTTTGTGTTCTCGGATAGCGTGATTGGCATCAGCCGGTTTGTGATGCCGTTTGATGCGGCGCCCTATGTGATCATCCTCAGTTACTGGTTGGGGCAGTGGGGTATCACCGCTTCGGCATTTGGTCAGAAACCGCGTTACGCCGATTAAAAGATCGCAGCCTGCGGCAGCTCCTACAGGAGGAATGCATTCCAATGTAGGAGCTGCCGAAGGCTGCGATCTTTTGATTTGGCGCTTTATCAGACAACCCGCGCATCCCCGCGCCAACTTGGCTAAAATGCCGGCCTTTTCCACCTACACCGCTGGAACCGCCGTGAGCAAAGAATCCGATCGCCTTTTCGCCCAGCCTTTGGCCCAGGTGCCTGACTTCGCCTTTAACGAGGACGTGGTGCGGGTGTTCCCGGACATGATCAAGCGCTCGGTGCCGGGCTATCCGACCATCGTGGAAAACCTCGGCGTGCTCGCCGCGCAGTTCGCCCAGCCCAATAGCGTGCTGTACGACCTGGGCTCGTCGCTGGGCGCCGTGACCCAGGCCCTGCGCCGCCACGTGCGCACCGACGGTTGCCGCGTTATCGCTGTGGATAACTCGGCCGCGATGGTCGAACGCTGCCGCGAGTACCTCAACGGTCAGGATTCGATGTTCCAGGAGTTGCTGCCGGTGGAAGTGATCGAAGGCGACATCCTCGCCCTCGAATTCAAACCTGCCTCGGTGGTCGCGCTGAACTTCACCCTGCAATTCATCGCCCCGGACCAGCGCACCGCATTGCTGTCGCGCATCCGTCAGTCGCTGTTGCCCGGCGGTGCGCTGATCCTCTCGGAAAAACTGCGTTTTGAAGACGAGCAGGAGCACGCGCTGCTCACCGACCTGCACATCGCCTTCAAACGCGCCAACGGCTACAGCGAACTGGAAATTGCCCAGAAGCGCAGCGCCATCGAAAACGTCATGAAGCCCGACAGCCTCGAAGAACACCGCGAGCGCCTGCTGGCGGCCGGGTTCTCGAAAGTCGTGCCGTGGTTCCAGTGTCTTAACTTTGCCTCGTTGATTGCCTTGCCATGATTGATCTGTCTCCCCTCGCCCGCCGTCTGGCCGGCACGCCACTGGCCGACTGGGCCAACACCCTGCAAGCGCAACTCGACAAGAAAATGGAAAAGGGTCACGGCGACCTTGAGCGCTGGCAAAGCGCGCTGGACGCCCTGCCGAAGATCCAGCCGAGTGAAGTCGATTTGCTCAACGGCTTGAAGCTCGACACCGATTGCGACGACGCAACCCGCGCGCAAATGCGCACCGCGTTGATGGGCCTGTCGCCATGGCGCAAAGGGCCGTTCGACCTGTTTGGTGTGCACGTCGACACCGAATGGCGCTCGGACTGGAAATGGTCGCGGGTATCGCCGCATCTGGACCTCAAGGGCAAACGCATTCTCGATGTCGGCTGCGGCAACGGTTATTACATGTGGCGCATGCTCGGCGCCGGTGCCGACAGCGTGATCGGTGTCGACCCGAACTGGCTGTTCTTCTGCCAGTTCCAGGCGGTGCAACGTTACCTGTCCGAGCCGAATGCCTGGCACCTGCCCTTCCCCTTCGAAGACCTGCCGCCGGAACTCGAAGGTTTCGACACGGTGTTCTCCATGGGCGTGTTCTACCACCGTCGCTCGCCGATCGAGCATTTACTGGCGCTGAAGGATTGCCTGGTCAAGGGCGGTGAACTGGTGCTGGAAACCCTGGTGGTTGAAGGTGACAAGCATCAGGTGCTGGTGCCGGAAGACCGTTACGCGCAGATGCGTAACGTGTGGTTCCTGCCATCGGTGCCAGCGCTGGAATTGTGGTTGCGGCGTGCCGGTTTCACGGACGTGAAGTGTGTGGATGTGAGCACAACCACCGTCGAGGAACAGCGCGGGACGGAGTGGATGAAGTATCAGTCGCTGAGTGACTTCCTTGATCCCGAGGATCACAGCAAGACGATTGAAGGGCTACCGGCGCCGATGCGGGCTGTTATCGTCGCGAAGAAGTAACCCATCTTTTCCGAACACAGCAAAAACCTGTGGGAGCTGGCTTGCCAGCGATAGCGGTGGTTCAGTCGGCATCAATGTTTGATGTGCCGATGCCATCGCTGGCAAGCCAGCTCCCACAGGGTTTGGTGTTGTTTTTTTAGTCTGATGCTTTGGCGCGCCGGGCCTTGAAGAACTCGCTCAGAACAGCCCCACACTCCTCCGCCAACACCCCACCCTCATACAACACCCGGTGATTCAAAAAGCCCTGGGTAAAAAACTGTCCCTGGCTCTGCACAATCCCCGCTTTCGGCTCCAGCGCGCCATACACCACGCGCGCGATCCGCGAATGCACGATCAGCCCGGCGCACATGCTGCACGGCTCCAGCGTGACGTACAGCGTACTGCCCGTCAGACGATAGTTGCTGACGGCCTGGGCGGCGGCGCGGATGGCGACCATCTCGGCATGGGCGCTCGGGTCGTTGCCGCTGATCGGGCAATTGAAGCCGCGACCGATGATTTCACCGTCCTGCACCAGCACCGCGCCCACCGGCACTTCGCCGAGGGCCGCGCCTTGGGCCGCCAGTGCCAGCGCTTCACGCATGAAGTCTTGGTCACGGCTGCGGTCGATGATCGCGGCGGGACGAATCTGACGCATCACGCCACCTCGATAGCGGCCATCAGGCCGGTTTCCATGTGATCGATCACGTGGCAGTGAAACATCCACACGCCGGGGTTATCCGCCACCAGCGCCACTTGCGCGCGCTCGTTCTTGCCCAGCAGATAGGTGTCGGTGAAATACGGAATGACTTTGTGCCGATTCGAGGCAATGACCTTGAAGCTCATGCCGTGCAGGTGAATCGGGTGTTGATACTGAGTCATGTTCTTCAATTCGAAAATGTAGCTCTTGCCCTTTTCGAGCTTGGCAATCGGCCGATCGGCGCAGGTCTTGTCGGTGATGTCCCAGGCCTTGCCGTTGATCTGCCACAGGCTGGGCGGCTTGCCGTTTTCGACATTGACCGACACCGAGCCGACCCATTCGAAATTGAAGTTGAGTTTCTCGGCGTTGGCCAGGTCCGGTTCGGCCACCGGGTTGGCGGGCAGCGCGGGTGGCCATTCGTTTGGCGCATCGGTATTGGCCACCGAACGGAACGTCCCCAGGCGTACCGGACCGTTGCGCAAGGACAACTCTTCACCGGCCGCCGGGGCCTTGATCGCCAGGCAAATGCGCATGCCGGGGCCGAGCCAGTATTCCTTGCCCATCGGGCGCGGTTCTACCGGGTTGCCGTCCAGCGCATAGATCTGCGCCTCGACACCGGGAATGTTCAGACGATAGGTCAGGGTGTTGTCGAGGTTCAGCAGCCGTACCCGAGTGATCTGCCCGGCAGGCAGGTCGATGACCGGCAGCGGCACTCCGTTGATGGTCGACAGGCGCCCCGCCGTGCCACCACGGGCCGCTTCACGGGGAATGCTGAATTCGACGAAGCTACCCTGTTCATCGATGTGCCAGTTTTTCAGGCTCAGGGTCTTTTCGTATTTGAAACCGGTTGGTTCGCGTTCTTCGACAATCAACGGTCCGACGAGGCCACGACCTAGTTCCTCGCTGCTGTTCACATGTGGGTGATACCAGTAGCTGCCGGCGTCCGGCACACGGAATTTGTAGTCGAAATATTCCCCCGGCAGCACCGGAAGTTGCGACACGTAAGGCACGCCATCCATTTCCAGCGGCAAACGAATGCCGTGCCAGTGAATGGTCGTGGCGACCGGCAGGTGGTTGATGAAACGCACCCGCAGCCATTCGCCCTGGCGCACCCGCAACTCGGTGCCCGGCGCCGATGGGCCGAACGCCCAGGCCGGGGTCTTGTGCCCCACCACCAGCTCGACATCCAGCGGCGCCGCGATCAGCTCATAGTCGTGGCCCGCTTCGGCGTCGGCCCGCTTGCCCAGCCAGTATCGCGACGCGCCACCCGCGCCGACACCCACGACAACAAGACCGGCCAGGCCACCGAGAATTTGGCGACGGGTAAAGGACATGAACTCAACTACCTCACGAATCAGCGACAGGCACGAAGGCCTGAAAAAGGCGAATACGATACACCTGCAACTGCGAAACAGTAAGGGCAGCGCGGCGGATGGACGCAGTTGGCCCTGGGCCCTACACGATTTCGACCGAGAAAAAGCATAACTATGTAGTGCACTTCGATTTAACGAGCGAAGCATGCTCGACATTCGAATTCTCAAGGAAAGAGAGTGCAATGGACTCGACAGAAACCCGCCCGCTACCCAACGCTGCCGATAAGGCCGCACTCAAGGCGATTGCCACCACCATCATTCAGACCTGCCCCAGCCTGCAAGACACCGCTCACGAGGTCGCCGCAGATTTGCTCAAGAAGTACGCCATCACCGGACTGGATCCCGACAAGATCTACTTCCACCGCTTCGACGCCGCGCAAAGCAGCTCGAAAGCCTTTACCGGCTGGGAACATGTCCACGCCACGCCAACCTCCACCATGACCCTGACGCAATTGGTGATCCACCGCTTTCGTGTCGCCGACCAGGACAACGCCGATTTGCTCGACGTGTATGGCGGTTTCTATACCGTTGGCCCCCACGCCGATACCTACAATGAAACCAACGAAGTGCGCCTGCATGGCAACGAGGTACTGAAGTACTTCTGGAGTATCAATTTCAGTTCGCTGTACAACGAGCGGCTGACGCGTTTCTGGGACAAATCCGGCAGCGATTTCCGCACGTTGGCCAAGTGCAATTTCCTCATCAAGGCCGTGCAGGCGCGGGACAAGCGGCTGTTGAGTGATGAGGATTTCCAGTTCCTTACCCAAGCCGCGATCGGCTCGCTCACCTGGCCTGTCAGCCTGCAAATGCTGCAATCGCAGCACCCCTGCACCGGCAGTGTTCGCACCCTCGATGTCGCGGGTTACGTCGCCATCAGCGCGCTTCGCTTTGTCGCCCCCAAAGGCCGGCAAATTGTCTACCTACCCGGTGAAGTCGAAGCGTTCAAAGTGCTGGAAACCGCGACGGACATGCACTTCTGGATGTTGTTGCAAATGAACAAGACAGAACGGCGTCGACCGTTCATGACGCATTTCTCCCAGGCCGACCGGCAAGAAATCGACGAGAACTTCGCCGTCCTCCTGAATCGCCTGGTCAGCACCTGGAGCAAGTACGACCATCACCTGATCAACCAGAAAAACCAGGTCATCACCGGTGACGCCTTCAGCTGGCTGCGCGACTCAACCAAGGATGCGATGTTCGCCGAGGCCGAGCTCTCGCTGACGTCCAATGGCGATCTGCGCAAAAAACTCTGGCTCGGTTACCTCAGCGCCGGTGTGAAAGTCTTCGGCCCGATGGCGGTTGTCGGCTGGCCGGTCGCACTACCCGTGATCGGCGCCAGCATCGCCAGTATTGGTCTGAACATTGATCAGGCGGTGAACGCCAAAACCGCGGCAGAACGCAAAGCCGGAATTCTGGGTGCCGTTCTTAGCGGCATCGATTTGCTGTTCAACCTTCTCGTCCTCAAGGGTCCGGGATCGCTGGAGGAAGTTGGCCCGCAGATTGAAGCGGCCGAAGCCAAGGAGATGGCCGATCTGATTGAGTCGACGCAATCGGGCGAAGGCACTGGAGCTGCAACCGAAGTAACTGTTGAGGAAACACAGATCGCATCCGGACTGCCCAAAGACGTTACCCACTCCGTGCCGGACAACTTCAAAATCGAACAATCGCTGAGTGACGACTCGCTGGTTCGTGAGCCCGGTAAATTCCGGGGTATTCACCAACTCGCCTCAAACCCTTCGACGGCGATCACGCTCAACGACAGCGCATATTTCGTGCGCTACGAAAGCGACCTCAACGGCCGTGGGAACTGGGCAATCATCGACCCGGCCAACCCCAACGCCTTTACGGGTTCGATTCCCGTGCGATTGAGCGCCGAAGGCAAGTGGGAAGTCATTCCTCGCCTGGGCTTGCAGGGCGGCATGGACGTGCCGTCAGTTGTTGATGCGAGCGCAACGAGCGCGCCCGTCGTCGAAGAGTGGGCACGATCGCAAGGCATTCATGTACCGGGGCTTGATGACCCGGAAATGAGGGATTGGGCACTCGGTGGACCCGAGGTACGCACCCTGTTTGCGACCGAATCAGGGGGAACCGCGTCTGTGAGCGAGTTCGACCTGGCTCAGGATGAACCTCGCAGAATCCTGATCAGCGATGCGAGCGCGTACTACGAACTTCATCCACCGGTGCCTGCTCTCCCGAGACCTTCTACCGAACTGATCGAAGCTCCGGCAGAATTGTTCGAAACTGCATTCACAAACAAGCCGGGGCTGATCTTCGGCGAGAGCCGCGGCTGTGTCGGCAGTAAACAATTCCTGATCAAAAACATGCCCGAACTGGCTCGGCGCGGAGTGAAGACGCTATACGTGCAAGAGCTGCTCGCAAACGTCAATCAGCTCGACCTGGACAGCTTTGCACGCACCGGAGAAATGTCCGAAGAACTGGGAAACTACCTGAAGAAACTTGATTTGAGGGCCGGCAACGATCCAGACGGCAAATTCAACCTCATGGAGCTGGTGAAAGCGGCCAATGCCCAGCGCGTGCGGGTGCAGGCCATCGACATGTCTACAACCTACAACGTCAATGATGACCCGTTCGACCCGGAACCGCATAACCAGATGGCACGAAGTTTTTTTGCCAGTGAGGTGATCAACTTCAATGAGGAATTGAAGGGGTCGGCCAAATGGGTTGCCTTGGTCAATCAAGAAAACATGACGGCATTCAGAGGCTACCGAGGCATCGGCGACCAGACCAATGCTCTGAGTGTACGTATGGATGACGTAGCCCCAGGAAGCGCACTCCCTATCAGCTCCGATCCCGGGTTGGCGGTGGAGTTTGCAGACTATCCGGACTCCCCAGTTTATGAAGCAACAGGTATGACCGACCCCGACAGCATCCAGGCGCTGATCAAAGGCGATTGGCGTGTGCAAATGGAAACCCCGTGGGCTTACAGAACACCACAAGACCTGCGAGCGCTGTTACCTGAGCCGGGCATGTTCACCTTTCAGCGCTACCGGAGCAGCGTGCTGGTGGTGTATCGCAACGCCGATCTGCGAATGGCCGACAGTGTCATCCGCTCGACGCCCGGAGGAAGGATCAATCTGGATACTCCGCTCGGGCCAGCCTACGACTCCATGACGGTGGATAACCTCGAAGAACTGAAACAGGCCCTCATCGCCAGAGGCATGCAACCAATGGGCTGGCCGGCACTTCCAGACCTTGCGCAGGCAAGCCAGCGACCGACCATCCCGGCCAATTGGCAAGCCAATGAGTTGCTTGAAGGTGAAACATTTGGCGATGAACCGGGAAAATTCCAGGGCATCTATCGACTCAACTCGAACCCTTCCACCGCCATCCTGCTGGACCATACTGCGTACTACGTTCGCTGGGAGGCCGACATTGACGGCGGCGGGCATTGGGCGATCATCGACCCGGAAAATCCCCACGGCTTCTCCGACTCGATTCCCGTGCGTCTCAACGCTGAAGGTGAATGGGAAACGCTGCCGCGCGGCGGACTCGCCGGCGGTGGCAAGACTCCGCCGTTGCACCTGCCCGCCTCGGAGTACGACATACCCGAGAACTTGAAGGCCGAGTTGAAGGAAGGTGCGATCGGCCAGGACGACGATTCGTTGCGAGACGTCTATGACAGCCTCAACGAGCACGACGCTTACCGGGATTTCAAGAAGATCAGGAAACGCCTGTATCGCGACGCTTTACGCTTTTACGCCGAACTGCAATTACCCGGGCGCCCGCCGATTCCGGCCTTCAATCCTGACGCCAGTGCCGAAGAGATCATCGAGAAAATTTTCGAGCATGCCCGAGGCCTGATCATCGGTGAAAGCCATGACGCCATTGGCAGCAAACAGTGGCTGATCGAAAACATGGAGCTGTTGGCCAATAGAAACGTGAAGACGCTGTACATGGAACATCTGCTGACTGACTTCCATCAGACGGCCCTGGACGCGTTTTTCGAAACAGGCGCGATGGATAAAGACCTGGAGAATTATCTCGATGCACTCGATGTCGGCAACATGACCGACCCGCTGGGTCGCGATACCTTTCTGCAACTGGTCAAGCAGGCCCGCAATTTCAAGATCCGCGTGCAGGCGATTGATTGCATGGCCAGCTACCGGCTCAACGGAATGGAACAAATCGGGTCGCTGGAGCCTGCCATCGAGGAAACAGCACGGCAAAAAATGATGAACTACTTCGCCCGCTCGATCATTCGCAGCGACCAGGCGATGCGTGGCGCGCATAAATGGGTGGCACTGATGGGCAACTCCCACTCCAACACCTTTGAGGGGGTGGCGGGGGTCAGTGAACTGGAGGAAGCCATCGGCATTCGCGTTGAAGACGTTGCCGAAGGGATTTCCCCAGGCATCGAACCTGATCCCGGCAAAATCCTGCCCTTGGGTGGCAGCGCTTTTGACCGCAGCGCGCTGGCCAGAGGTGATTTACGCCTGCGCATCGAAACACCATGGACGGCACAGACCATGCCGGAGATCGAAGCACTCTTGTCTCGGCAAGGGATGTACACCTTGAAACTGCAACCCAACATGACCTTTCTGGTTCATCGCAGCCGCAGCAATGCGCTCGTGCGCACGATCATCGAAAGCGCGAACGGCCGCTACTACATCGAACGCCCGAGCTGGCCTTCGGTAAGCGGAAAACGCTATGGCAGCATGAAAGCGCTGCTACAGGCGCTGGACGACATGGGCCTGACGCTGGCCGGCTGGTCGAAACCGCTGTAACCCGCGCACAAAAAAGCCGTGTGAAATCGGATTTCACACGGCTTTTGTCGTTCCAGCCTTCAAACGCTCAAGACTGGCGCGGGATCATTCCCACTCAATGGTCGCTGGCGGCTTGCTCGACACGTCGTAGGTGACGCGGGAGATGCCTTCGATTTCATTGATGATGCGGCCGGAAACGGTTTCCAGCAGTTCGTAAGGCAGGTGTGCCCAACGCGCGGTCATGAAGTCGATGGTTTCTACGGCACGCAGGGCCACGACCCAGGCGTAACGACGGCCATCGCCAACAACGCCAACCGATTTCACTGGCTGGAACACCACGAATGCCTGGCTGACTTTGTGGTACCAGTCGGCTTTGCGCAGTTCTTCGATGAAGATGTGGTCGGCGCGACGCAGCAGGTCGGCGTATTCCTTCTTCACTTCACCGAGGATCCGCACGCCCAGGCCCGGGCCCGGGAACGGGTGGCGGTAGACCATGTCGTACGGCAGGCCCAGTTCCAGGCCCAGACGACGGACTTCGTCCTTGAACAGTTCGCGCAGTGGCTCGACCAGTTTCAGGTTCATCTCTTCCGGCAGGCCGCCCACGTTGTGGTGCGACTTGATCACGTGGGCCTTGCCGCTTTTCGCGCCAGCCGACTCGATCACGTCCGGGTAGATGGTGCCTTGGGCGAGGTACTTGATGTTGTCCAGTTTGTTGGACTGGGCATCGAACACGTCGATGAAGGTGCGGCCGATGATCTTGCGCTTCTTCTCCGGGTCGGCTTCGCCGGCCAGGTTGTTGAGGAACTGCTCTTCGGCGTTGGCGCGGATTACCTTGACGCCCATGTTCTCGGCGAACATGGCCATCACTTGCTCGCCTTCGTGCAGACGCAGCAGGCCGTTGTCGACGAACACGCAAGTCAGCTGGTCGCCGATGGCTTTGTGCAGCAGCGCAGCAACCACGGACGAGTCAACACCGCCGGACAGGCCGAGCAGGACGTTGTCGGTACCGACTTGGGCGCGAACCTGGGCGATGGCGTCTTCAGCGATTTTCGACGGGGTCCACAGGGCTTCACACTCGCAGATGTCGAGGATGAAGCGTGACAGGATGCGACCGCCCTGCTTGGTGTGGGTCACTTCCGGGTGGAACTGCACGCCGTAGTAACGACGCTCGTCGCTGAACATGCCAGCGATCGGGCAGCTCGGGGTGCTGGCCAGGATGTGGAAGTCTTCCGGCATCTTGGTGACTTTGTCACCGTGGCTCATCCACACGTCGAGGCCGAACAGGCCATCGGCGTCGATGTGGTCTTCGATGCCGTCGAGCAGGCGGCTCTTGCCGACCACGTCTACGCGGGCATAACCGAACTCACGCAGCTCGGAACCTTCAACCTTGCCGCCCAACTGCTCGGCCATGGTCTGCATGCCGTAGCAGATACCGAAGACCGGTACGCCCAGGTCAAAGACTGCTTGCGGGCAGCGAGGGCTGTTGGCTTCGTGAACAGATTCTGGGCCGCCGGCGAGGATGACGCCTTTAGGAGCGAATTCGCGGATCGCATCTTCGTCCATGTCGAACGGGTGCAGTTCGCAATACACGCCGATTTCACGCACGCGGCGGGCGATCAGCTGGGTGTACTGGGAACCGAAGTCGAGGATCAGGATGCGGTGGGCGTGAATGTCGAGGGCCATGATTCAGTCTCGTCTAAAAAATTCGGAAACAGTCGTGATTCAGAAACAACTCGGGGCTGAATAAAACAGCCCCGGTTGCTTAGCTTGTTGCTTGAAGGCTCAACCTACGCGGTAGTTTGGCGCTTCTTTGGTGATCTGCACGTCGTGTACGTGGGACTCGGCCATGCCAGCGCCGGTGATCCGCACGAACTCAGGCTTGGTGCGCATTTCTTCGATGTCGGCGCTGCCGGTGTAGCCCATCGAGGAACGCAGGCCGCCCATCAGTTGGTGGATGATCGCGCTCAGGGTGCCCTTGTACGGAACACGCCCTTCGATGCCTTCCGGAACCAGCTTCTCGGCGCCTGCCGAGGAATCCTGGAAGTAACGGTCGGAGGAACCTTGAGCCTGGGACATGGCGCCCAGCGAACCCATGCCGCGGTAAGCCTTGTACGAACGACCCTGGAACAGTTCGATCTCGCCCGGCGCTTCTTCAGTACCGGCGAACATCGAGCCCATCATCACGCAGGAAGCACCGGCCACGATGGCCTTGGAGAGGTCACCGGAGAAACGGATGCCGCCGTCGGCGATCAACGGTACGCCAGTGCCTTCAAGGGCAGCGGCAACGTTGGCGATGGCACTGATTTGCGGGACGCCGACACCGGCGACGATACGGGTGGTGCAGATCGAGCCAGGGCCGATACCGACCTTGACTGCGTCAGCGCCAGCTTCGGCCAGGGCCTTGGCGGCTGCGCCGGTGGCGATGTTGCCGCCAATCACCTGCACTTCAGGGAAATTCTGTTTGACCCAGCGAACGCGGTCGATCACGCCTTTGGAGTGACCGTGAGCGGTGTCGACCACCACCACGTCAACGCCGGCATTGACCAGGGCTGCAACGCGGTCACCGGTGTCTTTACCGGTACCGACGGCAGCGCCAACGCGCAGACGACCTTGATCGTCCTTGCTGGCCAGCGGGTAAGCCTTGGCTTTTTCGATGTCGTTGACGGTCATCATGCCCTTGAGGGTGAATTTGTCGTCGACGATCAGCACGCGCTCGATGCGGTGCTTGTGCAGCAGCTCACGCACATCGTTCTTGTCGGCGCCTTCCTTGACCGTGACCAGACGCTCTTTAGGCGTCATCACTTCACGGACAGTGGCTTCCAGACGGTTCTCGAAACGCACGTCACGGGAGGTGACAATGCCGACCAGGTCGCCATTGTGCAGCACCGGAACGCCGGAGATGTTGTGCATGCGGGTGAGTTCGAACAGTTCGCGCACGGTAGCGTCGGCGTCGATGGTGATCGGATCCTTGACCACACCGGCTTCGTAACGCTTGACCTTGCGGACTTCGGCAGCTTGCTGCTCGATGGTCATGTTCTTGTGGATAATGCCGATACCACCTTCCTGAGCCATGGCGATTGCCAGACGGGCTTCAGTGACGGTGTCCATGGCGGCGGAAACCAATGGAATATTCAGTTCGATGCCACGGGTAAGGCGGGTCTTGAGACTGACTTCGTTAGGAAGCACCTCGGAATAACCGGGCACTAGGAGAATGTCGTCGAATGTCAGAGCTTCTTGGCTGATACGCAGCATCGCGGGGGCTCCCGAGCGGGAAAATGGAAGCGCGCCATTATAGTCAGACACCCCCTCGGGTTCAATGTAAAACTCTGTCTATTATCGATGTTACAGATATACGGGGATTCGGGCTTTTCGTAGGAGCTGCCGAAGGCTGCGATCTTTTGACTTTGATTTTCAAAAAACAAGATCAAAAGATCGCAGCCTGCGGCAGCTCCTACAGGGGAATAGGGCGTTTAGAGTTCGACTTTCACCCAACTGACCGGCTGATCCAGCCAATCGGCAAATTCGTCGAGAAAGCTCTGTTTGAACCCGGCTTCGGCCCAATTGTTGAAGATGAAACCGAGGTTGGAGAAGCCGCATTCCTGCAAAAACAGAAAACCGTTGATGTCGTCTTCATGCCCGCATTCCGGGCAAGTGAAGTTATCGGTGCGCCCCGGCATCCAGTCTTCCAGGCTTTCGAACAGGGCTTCGCCAATTTCCTTGCGGCACTCGGCGCAACCCGCTTCCTCAAGGAAGCCCTTGGCCGGCGTATAGATGCAGCGCTTGGTGACGATCTCCAGGCCATTGACCGGCTCGCCGAACGGCAGGGCCTCCGGGTGCAGGACCACCGCGCGGGCACCGTCGCCGATGGCATGGGCCATGCGATTGCCGGTGCGACCGCAGGTGGTCAGCTCTTCCTGGATGATGTTCTTGCGCACCAGCCAACGCACGATCGCCCGGGCCCGGGGCTCATGCACCGGCAGCGTGGAGATTTTCGGGACGATGATGCTTTGCGAATTCATGGGGTACAGGCCTGAAGCTTTGATGAGAGGGTCTTGCGCATGCACAAATTATAGGTCGACTCCGACCTAGTGCCTGGCACCGACCCTGTGGGAGCGTGCTTGCCCGCGATAGCGATGGTTCAGTCAACATCAATGTTTGATGTTCTGACGCCATCGCGGGCAAGCCCGCTCCCACAGGTGTTGTGGTGCGGTCCAAGCAGTTTTTACAGCTCGACGACTACCGCCTGCGAAGCACGGGTCGCCTTGGCGCGGGCGGCTTCGATCGATTCGTCGCGCGCCAGTGCCACGCCCATGCGGCGCTGGCCGTTGACTTCAGGCTTGCCGAACAGACGCAGCGCGGTATCCGGCTCGCTCAACGCGGCGCCCAGATTGGCGAAAGCAGTCTGGGTCGACTGCCCTTCCACCAGGATCACCGCCGAGGCCGATGGCCCGAACTGACGGATCAACGGAATCGGCAGACCCAGAATCGCGCGGGCGTGCAAAGCGAACTGCGACAGGTCCTGGGAAATCAGCGTCACCAGACCGGTGTCGTGCGGGCGCGGCGAGACTTCGCTGAACCACACCTGATCACCCTTGATGAACAACTCAACGCCGAACAGACCACGGCCACCCAAGGCCTCGGTCACGGCTTTGGCAACACGCTCGGACTCAGCCAGGGCAACCGGGCTCATGGCTTGCGGCTGCCAGGATTCCTGGTAGTCGCCCTTCTCCTGACGGTGACCGACCGGCGCACAGAACGTAGTGCCGCCGATGTGACGCACGGTCAGCAGGGTGATTTCGTAGTCGAAATCGATGAAGCCTTCAATGATCACGCGACCTTTGCCAGCGCGACCACCTTCTTGTGCGTAGTCCCAGGCTGTCTTCACGTCTTCAAAGCTGCGCAGCAGGCTCTGGCCCTTGCCCGACGAACTCATGACTGGCTTGACCACGCATGGGAAGCCGAGGTCTTCGACGGCTTTGCTGTAATCCTCGAAGGTGTCGGCGAAGTGGTACGGCGAGGTCGGCAGGTCCAGCTCTTCGGCGGCCAGGCGACGGATGCCTTCGCGGTTCATGGTCAACTGCGTGGCGCGGGCAGTCGGGATCACGGTGAAGCCTTCGGCTTCCAGCTCCACGAGAGTTGCGGTGGCGATGGCTTCGATTTCCGGCACGATGAAGTGCGGCTTCTCGGCTTCGATCA
Source organism: Pseudomonas sp. SDO5591_S426 (assembly GCF_054070755.1). NCBI lineage: Bacteria > Pseudomonadati > Pseudomonadota > Gammaproteobacteria > Pseudomonadales > Pseudomonadaceae > Pseudomonas > Pseudomonas sp. SDO5591_S426. Next base: position 17,651 of record NZ_JBSVXD010000116.1, read on the forward strand.
CGGCACGCAGGGCCGCGCCGTCGAGCATGTTGATCACGTGGCTGCGGTGCGCCACCTGCATGGCCGGCGCGTTGGCGTAGCGGTCCACGGCAATCACTTCAACGCCCAGGCGTTGCAGCTCGATCACCACTTCCTTGCCCAACTCGCCACAGCCACACATCAATACGCGGGTCGCGGTCGGCGACAATGGGGTTCCGATACGGGTCATCTGAAGGTCCTCAAGGAGCGGATCATCGAGGGAAGCACGCTTCCCATGGGGAGAAAGCGCGGCATTTTACATGAACTTCAGCCGACGACAGCCTGTTTGCGCAGGCGCCAGGCCATGATCAGCCATACGGCGGTCACACCGGCGAACTTCGAGCCCAGAGCGGTGAGGATCACGCCCGGCGTCAGCGCATCGATCATGCCGAAAAAGATAAAGGTATCGAGGGGAATGCTCAGGGCCGAACTTATCCACAGGCGGTCGTGCAGCGGACGCTTGGTGATGCTGAACACCAGCCAGTCGATGCACTCGGACACCGCGAACGCCGTGGCGCTGGCCAGGGCGATGGACGGATCAGACGTAACATAAGACAGCACCAGCGCCGCCAGCATCGCCGCAATCGCACCGTGGCCAAAACGGGTTTGCACCATGTCGCGCAGGATGAACACCAACCCACCCCAGGCCGACCAGATGATGTCCAGGTGCGGGGCAGTGGAAAAGGCGAAGTTGATCAGCACGACGCTGCTGATGTAGGCGATCAGGAAGAGCATGGGAGTGGAAGTACCTGTCAATTTGGTGTGCAGCGTACTTCAGACAAAGGCAAAGTCAAAAGATCGCAGCCTGCGGCAGCTCCATTGGAATGCGATCCC
>NZ_JBSVXD010000117.1:0-17825 GCF_054070755.1 Pseudomonas sp. SDO5591_S426
TAAAAAACAAAGTCAAAAGATCGCAGCCTGCGGCAGCTCCTACAGGGGATGTGGGCTAAACCTCAATAAGGTGTTTGAGCGGGTTGTAGCTGCTTTTAAAAGTCGCCGCCACATCGAGAATCGCCTTCTCGATGCCATTCAAATGCATGCAAGTCAGCTCAATCGCCGCGCTCTGGTTGCCCGCCTCGATGTACTCGATCAGCCGCAGGTGTTCATCGTCGCGGCAGGCTTCGTGGCTGTCGTCATCCAGCGCAGCGGCGTACAGCGAGGCGCGGGAGATCAGTTTCTGGAACCAGTCGAGCAGCACCGGATTGTTCAGGCTGCGGGCCAGTTTGATATGGAACTCACCAAGCAAATGGATCAGCCGTTCGTGATCCCCGCTCTGATGCGCCTCGTCCTCCAGCAGCAGGTGATCGCGCAGATCCTGGGTCACCGCTGTATCGCGACGACGGCAAAGCTCACTGACGATGCCGATCTCGATCAGGCGCCGGGTTTCGAACAGCGAACGAATCTCTTCGTCACTCGGCAACGACACCGACGCACCTTTATTGGGCTCGGTGGTGACCAGTCCATCGGCTTCCAACTGCTTGAGCGCCGCGCGAACCGACGTTCGGCTGACATTGAAAAGTTCGGCCAACGAGGCTTCGCCGAGCTTCATCCCCGGACGCAGCGAGCGTTTGCTGATCGCCTCGTAAACCCCTTGGTAGACGCGGTCGACCGTGGTTTCCAGTTTCTTTTCCGTCATTCATCAACTCCTTGTGCCCTGTGCAACCAACCCTGGCGGATGAACAGCCATTGAAAAAGGGGCTTGCACGAGCAGGTTAATCCGGGTATTTCTAAATTGCATCCAGATTTTGCATACAATAATTAGAGGAATGCACCATTATGGGTCATCCAGTTGCAATTGAAGTGCGAAACGTCTCAAAGCGGTATTCCGACGATCCGGGACTGGCCCCGGCGCTGGACAACGTGTCTGCCGACATTGCCGACAACGAATTCTTCACCCTGCTCGGCCCCTCCGGCTGCGGCAAAACCACCCTGTTGCGCACCATCGCCGGCTTCGAACATGTCAGCGAGGGTGAGATTCGTCTGGCCGGTGAACCGGTCAACGATTTGCCGCCGTTCAAGCGCCGGGTCAACACGGTGTTCCAGAGCTACGCGCTGTTTCCGCACATGAGTGTTGCGCAGAATATCGCCTTCGGCCTCGAGATGCAGGGTCTTGAACGCAAACTGATTCCGCAGCGTGTCGATGAAATGCTCGCGCTGGTGCAAATGCAACACCTGGCCAAGCGCAAACCGGCCGAACTGTCCGGCGGACAACAGCAGCGCGTGGCTCTGGCCCGGGCTTTGGCGCCGAAACCGAAAGTGCTGTTGCTGGATGAACCGCTGTCGGCGCTGGACCTCAAGCTGCGCAAGGAAATGCAGGTTGAACTCAAGCGCGTGCAGAAAGAAGCCGGGATCACGTTCATTTTCGTCACCCACGATCAGGAAGAAGCCCTGACCCTGTCCGATCGCATCGCCGTGATGTCCGCCGGCAAGATCCTGCAGATCGGCACGCCCAACGAGATCTACGAGCGGCCGCAGCACCAGTTCGTCGCGCAATTCATTGGCGACATCAACTTCCTCCCAGGCCACCTCAAGCGCGGCCAGCAAAACGAAAACCTCTTCGTGCCCAACGGCATGCCGGTGGAAATCCCCTGCCCGCCGCAAGGCTTCGACGGTTCGCGGGTGCAACTGGCGTTTCGTCCCGAACGTTCACAACTGGTTGACCCGACGCAGCCGCATCACCTGCGCGGCGTGATCGAAGCCGTGCTGTATGTCGGCACCGCGACGCTTTATCAATGCCGGTTGAACAACGACATCAAGGTCATGCTGCGCGAGAACAACGAAGGCCTGAACCACGGTCGGGTGGTCGGTGATCGCGTCGCGGTCAACCTGCCGCCCCACGCCTGCCTGTTGATGGAGGCCTGAGATGAGCGTCAGCAGCACTTCCCCAGCCCTCAACCGCGCGCTGTTACTCAGCCCGGTGGTCCTGACCCTGTTGGCCTTGATAGCCATTCCGCTTGGCATCATGGGCTACATCAGCCTGTTGCCGCGCAACGTCTACGGCGGCGTCGACTGGCAGGCCAACTGGCAATTGCAAAGCTACGTGCAGCTGTTTTTCCAGGAAGGTTTCGACGGCGAACTGGAGCTGAACTGGGTCTACGCCCAGGCGCTGCTGCGTTCGGTGTTCCAGGCCGGTGGCACCACGGTGTTGTGTTTCCTGTTCGGTTTTCCGGTGGCGTTGTGGATGTCGAGCCTGACACCGCGCCGACGCAACCTGATGGTGTTGCTGATCACCATTCCGTTCTGGACCAACCTGCTGATCCGCAACTACGCGTGGCTGATCATCCTGCGTGAACACGGCTGGGTCGCCCAAAGCCTCAACGCGCTGCTGCCCCAGGCCGGTGGCATCACCCTGCTCTACAACGACTTCGCGGTCAGCGTCGGGCTGGTCTACAGCTTCCTGCCGTTCATGATTCTGCCGATCTATTCGACCCTGGAAAAACTCGACTGGCGCCTGGTGGAAGCGGCCTACGACCTCGGTGCCAACCGCTGGCAAGCGTTGCGCCGGATCATCCTGCCGCTGTCGATGCCGGGAGTGATTGCCGGCTCCCTGCTGGTGTTCGTGCCGAGCCTCGGTGCCTTCATCACCCCGGCGATTCTCGGCGGCGGCAAGACCTTGATGATCGGCAACCTGATCCAGCAGCAATTCGGCACGGCACGCAACTGGCCGCTGGGCAGTTCGCTGTCGTTCCTGTTGCTGGGGATCATGTTGGTGTCCCTGGTGCTCTACGCCCTCTATAGCCGCAATGCCGCCAAGACCCTGCGTCGGGGAGCCCAAGCATGATCGCCCTGCACCTGAAAAAACTGCCGCTGACCCGCGAAGTCAGTCTGCTGATCCTGGCCTATCTGTACCTGCCGATCTTCGTGCTCATCGCCTACAGCTTCAACGCCAACCGCTCGGCGACGGTGTGGACCGAGTTCTCGTTCGACTGGTACGGACGAATCCTGGCCAACCCGTCGATCCAGACGGCGGCGCTGAACTCGATCATCGTCGCCAGCATCGCCACGGTCTGCGCCACGGCGATTGCATTGCTCGCGGCGCTGGCGACCTACCGGCCGTTCTACGGGCAGAAAATGGTCGAGGGCGGAATCAACCTGCCGTTGATCCTGCCGGAGATCGTCACCGCCGTGGCCACCCTGCTGCTGTTCATGGCGCTGGGGATCAAGCTCGGTTTGCTGACGGTGATCATCGCCCACATCGGCTTCTGCATCCCCTTCGCTTACCTGCCGATCCGTGCGCGGCTCAATGACCTGGACAAAAGCCTGCTGGAAGCGGCGAACGACCTGTACGCCAATCCGTGGCAGGTGTTTCGCCGGGTGACACTGCCGTTGCTGTGGCCGGCGGTGCTGTCCGGTTCGGTGCTGGCGTTCGTGGTCAGCCTCGACGATTTCATCATGACCTTCTTCGTCGCCGGGCCCGGTTCGACAACCTTGCCGGTGTACATCTTCTCGGCGATCAAGGCCGGTGTGACGCCGGAGATCAACGCGATTTCGACCCTGATGCTGGTGATTTCCATCGTGCTGGTGGTGCTGGCCTTCTGGCTGGGACAGCGCGGCAAACAACAATGAGTCTGGAGCGTTCTTGCATGAAACTGAAAAATATTGGTTACGGTGTCGCCGGTCTGGCCCTCAGTTGCTTTACCGTTTTCACCGCCCAGGCCGCCGAGCCCAAGGAACTGTTCTTCTACAACTGGACCGACTACTACCCGGTCGAGCTGCTGGCCAAGTTCGAAAAGGAGACCGGGATCAAGGTCACCATGGATGGCTACGACAGCAACGAAACCCTGCTGGCCAAATTGCAGGCCGGCGGCGCTGCGTATGACGTGATCGTGCCGTCGCAATCGATCATGCGCACCCTGATCAACCAGAACCTGCTGCTGGAAATCGACGCGTCCGCCCTGCCCAACTTCCAGTACGTCAAACCAGCCTTCCGCGACCCGAGCTTCGACCCCGGCCGCAAGTTCTCGGCGCCGTACCTGTGGGGCACCACCGGGTTCTCCTATGACAGCGCGCGGGTGCCTGGCGGTAAGCTCGACGACTCGTGGAAAGAGTTCTTCGAACCGCGCAAGGAACTGCAAGGTCAGCTCGCCGCCCTCGACACGTCCAGCAGCGTGATCAACGCCGCCAGCCATTACCTGAATGTCGACGAATGCAGCGAAAACCCGCAGGACGCCAAGCGCATTCTCGAACTGCTGCAAAAACAGAAACCGTTCCTGAAGATGTACAGCTCGGACAACACCGTCGACCGCATGGCCTCCGGTGAAGTGATCATGATGCAGAACTGGAACGGTTCTACCGCGCGGGCCACCTTGCAGAAGAGCACGATCAAGTACGTGTATCCGAAGGAAGGACTGGCGATGTTCCAGGACAACTTCGCCGTACCGAAAAGCGCGCCGCACCCCGGCAACGCCAAGATCTTCATCGACTGGATGATGAAGCCGGAAAACGCCGCCGCCGTGTCCAACGCCATCGCCTACGACAACGGCATCCAGAGCGACAAGCTGATCGACGCCAAATGGCGAGTGATGGACGCCATCAACATGCCCGACGAATTCGCCTCGCGCCTGCGTCCCGAGAAGGAATGCAGCAACAAGGCGCGGGAGTTGCAGGACCGGATCTGGGCGAAGCTCAAGGGCTGATCCGAGACCGAGTCGCGGCCATCGCCGGCAAGCCAGCTCCCACAGTGATTTGTGTGGATCACACATTTTGTGAACACCCCCCAAACCCTGTGGGAACTGGCTTGCCAGCGATGAGGCCCTCCCAGACAACACAAATTTGAGGTTTGTATGACCCAACCCCGCTGGCTACGCAATGTGCGCCCTTACGGCGCACCCGCCGAAGACCTGCTGATCGAAAACGGCCGATTCACCCAGCGCCGCCCGGCCTCGACCACCGAGCTGCTCGCCACCGACATCGACGGCCAGAACCAACTGCTCACCGGGGCCTTGGTGGAAAGCCACGTGCACCTGGACAAAACCCTCTGGGGCCAACCCTGGCGCCCGAACAGCGCCGGGCCCACTCTCAAGGACTATATCGCCAATGAGCGGCGCATTCTGCGCGAAGTCACCACACCGATTGCGCAACGGGCCGGCGCGCTGCTGGAAAACTGCATCGCCCGGGGTTCGCTGACCATGCGCTGCCATGTCGACATCGACCCGGAGTTCGGCCTGCGTCACGTCGAGGCCATGCAGCAACTGCGGGAAAAATATCGCGACCTGATCGACCTGCAACTGGTGGTGTTCCCGCAAACCGGCCTGATCAGCCGTCCCGGCACCGCCGAATTGATGCGCGAAGCCATGGCTCTGGGCGTGGAAAACGTCGGTGGACTGGACCCGTGCGGCATCGACAACGATCCCGTCGCACAACTGGATTTCGTGTTCAAACTGGCCAGCGAGTTCGACCGAGGCGTCGACATTCACCTGCACGACAAGGGTGAGCTGGGCCTGTGGCAGATCGCGTTGATCGCCGATTACACCGAGCGATTCACGCTTCAGGGCCGAGTGATGATCAGTCACGCGTACTGCCTCGGCATGCTGCCGTGGAGTCAGGTCAAACCGGTGGCTGAGCGCTTGGCGGCGCTGGGTATTTCGCTGATGAGCTCTGCCCCGGCCGATTGCGCAGTGCCGCCGTTTCTTGCCCTGCGCGAAACCGGCGTGAACGTGTGTCTGGGTTCCGACGGCATTCGCGATGCCTGGTCGCCGATGGGTAACGGCGACATGCTGGAGCGGGCAATGTTGCTGGCGTTCCGTTTCGATTTGAACAAGGACGAAGAACTGGCGGCGGCCTTCGACGCAGCGACTGTCAATGGCGCTCGCGCACTGGGTTGTGACGGGTATGGCGTAGAAATCGGCCGGTCAGCGGACTTCTTGTTGATGCCGGTTCAGACGCTCGGTGAAGCGGTTGTCTCGCGGCCGCTGCGCCAGGTTTATCGCGGTGGGCAGTTGATTGCGGCCGGTGGTCGTTTGCTGGACAGTCGCCTGTGAAACGCATCGGCTTACGGGCCAGCTGCGTGGTCGGCTTCGACGGTGCGCAGCATGTTTTGTGGCGCGACGGCGAAGTGGTCTTCGAAGGTTCGCGCATTGAGTTCGTCGGGCGCTGTTATGCAGGCCCGGTGGATCAGTGGATCGACTACGGCAACGCGTTGATCGGTCCGGGATTCATCGATCTGGATGCACTGGGCGATCTCGACTCCACGGTGCTGACCCTGGACAACGGCGACGAGCGCGAGATGGGCCGGATGTGGTCGGCGGAGTATCTGGCGCGCGGCTCACGGGAAAGCTATAGCCCCGACGAAGAAGTCTTCAAATACCGCTACGCCTTCACACAGTTGATCCGTAACGGCATCACCACGGCCATGCCGATCACCTCGATGTACTACCGCGAGTGGGCGGAAACCTACGATGAATTTGCCGCAGTCGCCGATGTGGCGGCGGAACTGGGGCTGCGCACGTACCTCGGCCCCTGCTACATGAGCGGCATGAGTTACTGGCAGGTCGACGGCACGCTGGCCCACCACTGGGATGAAGCCCGGGGCATGGCAGGGCTCGACGCGGCCGAGCGGTTTTTCCGGGATTTCGACGGTTCTCACCATGATTTGATTCGCGGCACGCTGTTGCCCGATCGCATCCAGACCTGCACGCCCGCTTTGCTTCAACGTACCGCCGCGCTGAGCCGGGAACTCAACGCGCCGATGCGTTTACATTGCTGCCAGGGTCTCGGCGAAGTGGCGACGGTCGAGCAGTTGCGCGGTGTTTCCCCACTGGGTTGGTTGCAGCAATTGGACCTGCTGACTCCACGCAGCTTGTTGCCCCACGGCATCTACACCCGTGGCGATGGCGACCTGCAACGGCTGGTGGATGGCGGCGCGAGCCTGGTGCATTGCCCGGTAGTGTTTGCCCGGGACGGCGAGGCGCTGAACTCGTTTGGTCGCTATCGGGCCAAGGGCATCAACTTCGCACTGGGCACCGATACCTGGCCGGCAGATCTGCTGGAAAACATGCGTCAGGGTCTGAACATCGCCCGGTTGATGGAGGGTGGCAATTCACTGACCAGCACGCTGGACCTGTACAACGCCGCCACCCTCGGCGGCGCTAAAGCGCTGGGTCGCGACGACCTTGGGCGTCTGGCGCCGGGAGCAAAAGCCGACATCACCGTGTTCAACCTGCGCGGCCTGCACCTGGGGCCGCTGTTCGATCCACTGAAAAACCTCGTGCTGGCCGGGCGCGGTGATGACTGCATCGCCAGTTTCATCGACGGCCGCTGCGTCATGCACAACGGTCAGGTCAACGGTATCGACTACCCGGCCCTGCAACGCCAGGCCCAACAGCAATTCGAAAAACTGATGCGCAGCCACAGCGACCGGGCCTTCGGCCAACCGGACTGGAAAAGTCTTTTCCAACCGGCCATCCCGTTCGCCGACGACTACAGCGCGCAAGCGCCACTGAGCGCGATTGATCCACTTCTTTAGAGATTCTGCCCATGCAAAGCTTCGACTTCAGCCAACTGAGCCCACGGGACAAATACAAGATTCTGATCGGCAGCGTGGTGCCACGACCGATTGCCCTCGTCACCACCATCGACGGTGAAGGCCGCATCAATGCCGCGCCGTTCAGCTTCTTCAACGCGCTCTCGGCCGATCCGCCGATTCTTGCGCTGGGCGTGGAAAACTACGGCGACCAGAGTCCCAAGGACACCACGCGCAACATCCAACTCAACCAGGAATTTACCGTGAACATCGTCAGCGATGCGTTGGTGGAAGCCATGAACGTCTGCGCCGTGCCCTTCGCGCCCGGCTTCGATGAGCTGACCGCCGCCGGCCTCACCGCCATCCCCGGCACCACGGTCAAATGCCCACGCATCGGCGAAGCCCCGGTTGCGCTGGAATGCCGACGGATGATGGCGCTGAACATCGGCCAATCCCGGGAGATCATCTTCGGCGAAGTGCTGATGGCTCATGTGCGCGATGAATTGATCGATCCCAAAACCCTGTACATCGATCAACTGGGGCTTGATGCGATCGGTCGAATGGGCGGGCATGGTTATGCGCGTACGCGGGATTACTTCGATTTGCCGACGCGGTCGTTGCAGGCGTGGACGGATGCGCCTGGGGGTGGCGAGCGGTTTTGGCCGATTGCCAAATAAAACGTATGTGATCTCTGTAGGAGCTGCCGAAGGCTGCGATCTTTTGATCGTGATCTTCGGTATTTCAAGGCAGCCAAAAGATCGCAGCCTTCGGCAGCTCCTACAGGGAAATGCGTGTTTCAGTGGAAATCCCGGCTGCGCACGCTGATGCCATCGAGCAGCGGACTCAAGTCGCTCAAGCGCCCGGCAATCAGGTGCCGAACCTCGCCCTCCTTCTCCCAACGCCCATCAACCTTGAGCAACTGCGAGCCGACCAGTACCTTTCGCTGCCGATCGGCCAGGTCGCGCCACACCACCACGTTGACGTTGCCGAACTCGTCTTCCAGGGTGACGAAGGTCACACCACTGGCGGTGCCCGGCCGTTGTCGACCGGTCACCAGCCCCGCGACGCTGACCGGTCGTCCGTGCTCGACCTCCAGCAACTCCTTCGAACTGCGGCAACGCCGGGCTTTCAATTCAGCGCGCAACAACGCCAGCGGATGCGGCCCGAGGGTGGTGCCGACGCTGGCGTAGTCGGCCCGCAGGTCTTCGCCGACAGTGGGTTTGGGCAGCGCGATCGCACCCTCTTCCTGGCTCGGCAGCCCGGCGAACAACCCAAGCTGTTTTTGCACCCCCGCCACTTCCCAGCGCGCCCGATGACGATCACCGGCCAATCCGCGCAGCGCACCGGCATCGGCCAGTTGCTCCTGGGCGCGGGCATCGAGTCGGGCCCGTTCGCCGAGGTCGGCGATGTCGGCAAACGCGCCTCTGGAGCGCGCCGCCTCGATGCGTCGGGCATCGTCCTCGCGAAAGCCCTTGATCATGCGCAGGCCCATGCGAATCGCCGGTTGCGCACCGGTGATCGGCTCCAGGCTGCAATCCCAGTCGCTGGCCCGCACGTCCACCGGGCGAATTTGCAAATGATGACGGCGTGCGTCCTGCAGGATCTGGTCCGGGCTGTAGAAACCCATGGGCCAGCTATTGATCAGCGCACAAGCGAACGCTGCCGGTTCATGGCATTTCAACCAGCAACTGGCGTAGGTCAGCAAGGCAAAACTGGCGGCGTGGGATTCGGGAAAACCGTAACTGCCGAAGCCTTTGATCTGCTCGAAAATCTGTGTGGCGAAGTCTGCGGTATAGCCTTTTTTCTTCATCCCCGCTGCCAGGCGTTCCTTGTGCGGTTCGAGCCCGCCGTGGCGTTTCCACGCGGCCATGGAGCGGCGCAGCTGATCCGCTTCGCCGGGGCTGTAGTCGGCGGCGACAATCGCGATCTGCATCACTTGTTCCTGGAACAAAGGGACGCCGAGGGTACGCTTCAACACCTCCCGCAACTCTTCTGACGGATAGCTTTCGAGTTCTTCCTTGTTTCGGCGACGCAGGTACGGATGCACCATGCCACCCTGAATTGGCCCGGGGCGAACGATGGCCACCTCGATCACCAGGTCATAGAACTTGCGCGGCTTGAGCCTGGGCAGCATCGACATTTGCGCCCGTGATTCGATCTGGAACACGCCGACGGTGTCGGCGCGGCCAATCATGTCGTAGGTCAACGAGTCTTCGGAGGGGATCGACGCCAGGCTCAAGTCCAGATTGCGATGACGACGCAGCAAATCGAAACAACGACGAATCGCGCTGAGCATGCCTAACGCGAGGATATCCACCTTGAGCAAACCGACCGCATCCAGATCGTCCTTGTCCCACTGGATGATGGTGCGCTCGGCCATGGCGGCGTTTTCCACCGGTACCAGACTGTCCAGCGGATGCTCGGAAATCACGAAACCACCGGGGTGCTGGGACAGGTGCCGGGGAAACCCGATCAACTGTTGGGTCAAACTCAACACCCGACGCAGCACCGGGCTCTCGGGATCGAACCCACCTTCACGCAGACGTTCCACGGGCGGAGTTTCATCGCTCCAGTGACCACAGCAATCAGCCAGGGCATTGATCTGATCCGGGGGCAAACCCAGCGCCTTGGCCACATCGCGCACAGCGCCGGCCGCGTGGTAGGTGCTGACCACGGCGGTCAGTGCCGCGCGGGTCCGGCCATAGCGCTGGAACACATACTGCAAGACTTCTTCGCGGCGTTCGTGCTCGAAATCCACATCAATATCCGGAGGTTCATCGCGTTCCCTGGAGAGAAAGCGCTCGAACAACATGTTCATCCGGTCGGGGTCGATCTCGGTAATGCCCAAGGCAAAGCACACCGCAGAGTTAGCCGCCGAGCCTCGGCCCTGACAAAGAATTTTTTCGCGCCGAGCGAAGGCGACAATGTCCTGGACCGTAAGGAAATAACTCTCATAGCCCAGCTCGGCGATCAGTCCCAGTTCCTTGTCGATCAGTCCGCGCACCTTCTCACTCGCACCTTGCGGCCAGCGCGCGCGAATGCCCTCCTCGGTCAAATGACTCAGCCACGACGTGGCCGTATGTCCATCAGGCACCAGCTCTCGTGGATACTGATAACGCAACTGGTCGAGGTCGAACGTGCAACGCCGGGCAATCGCCAACGTTTCATCAAGCAAGGCTTGCGGGTACAGGCTGGAGAGAACGTCGAGGCTGCGCAGATGCCGTTCGCCGTTGGGGTGCAAGCGCAACCCGGCGTCGGCCACCGGCAGGTGATGACGGATCGCGGTCATGGTGTCCTGCAAGGCACGCCGCCCGCGCGCATGCATGTGCACATCGCCGCTGGCCACCGGAGTAATTTGCAGCTCCCGGGCCAGGCTCAGCAGATCATTGAGGCGCCGGGTGTCGTCCTGGCCACGATGCAACTGTACCGCCAGCCACAGGCGTTCGGCGAAAACCTGCTTCAGCCAATGGCCCTGCTCGAAATCATCGACCGCGTCCGGCACCCACAACGCCAACAGCCCCGGCAGCGGCTCGCTGAAGTCATCGCGCAGTATTTGATACTGGCCTTTCTGCGTGCGCCGTCGGGCGCGGGTGATCAGTCGGCACAGCGTCTGGTAACCCTCAAGGTTCTCGACCAGCAGCACCAGTTTCGGACCGCTCTCGATGCGAATCTCGCTGCCGATAATCAGCGGCAACTCCACGGACTTCGCCGCTTGCCAGGCGCGGACGATGCCGGCCAAGGTGCATTCGTCAGTGATCGCCAGGGCTTGATAACCCTGTTTTTTCGCCCGTTGAAACAGCTCAAGGGCACTGGAGGCGCCGCGCTGGAAACTGAAGTTCGACAGGCAGTGCAACTCGGCATATTCGGCGTTCATGCGAACCAGCCCTGCAACCACAACGGGCCGTCTTCACCCACCGCCCGATAAGCCCAGCCCTGCTGGCCGGCACGGGTTTCGATCAGGTAGTAATCGCGGCGCACATCATCACCGTCCCACCAGCCGGACTCGATACGTTCCGGTCCCATGAGGATGCGGGTCGAGCCTTCGTGCACCGCCAGCGGTTCCGTCAGCAGCCAGCCCGGTCGCTGCACGGTCGGGAATCGCGTACAGGGCTGGCTATCTGCGCTGGCCTGCCACGCGCACTCGGGTCGGTGATCGGCCTGAAACCGCAGGCCGTGCACCGCGTCATCGCCCAACCGTGCGCGCAGGCGTTCGCGCAGTTGCTCCCAAGGCAAGGACTGCTGCGGGCGGTCGTCGAACAGTTCCTGACACTGCGGCACGAAGGCCGGCAAGTCTTCGGCGCGCAGGCGAAAACCGCGTACCGGCGCCTCGACCTGAACCTGCTCCAGCCGCCCCCGGGCCAGTTCGAACAGCATCGCCGGATCGCGCTCGGCGCTGAGCAGGCCGACCTTGATGACCGTGTCCGGCAATCCGGCGTGCTCCAGGTGCAGGTCGAAACGCTGCACGCCGCTGTCCCGCCCGCACAGGAACGCCGACAGGTCACCGGTCAATCGGCGCAGCGGAAACAGCAAGGCCTGATGGGATTGCACATCGAAATTGAGTTCGATGCGCACATCGAAGCGATCCGGCGGCAGATAAAACGCCAGCGCCAGCCGTCGCACCCCGAGCAAGGCGTCCAGATGCTTGAGCACCTGGGCCTCGAAACGCCGGGCCAAACTCTGCCGGGGCAATGCCTGCAGCTGACTCAAGGTACGCAGCCCCATGCGCGACAACGCCGTCACGACATTGGCCTCCAGCCCGATGCGGTCGACGGGCATTTGCCCGAGGTGATGCTGCAAGGCTTGATCGTCGGGCACCACCAGACCGTCATAGGCGTTGGTCAGCACTCGTGCCGCCACCGGATTGGGCGCAGCAACGATGCGATGGCGAAAACCCAGTTCGCCGAGTTCGCGACGCAAGCGCGCCTCGAACTGCGACCAATTGCCGAACAAACCGAGGCTGGACTCGATCTCGAACACCAGTGCCCGTGGGTAATGCACGCTGACCTGAGCGCTGAACCGATAGGCCCAAGCGGCCAGAAACTGCTGCCAGTGTTCGATTTGAGCGGCGTCGTACTCGGCGGTGGCAAAGCCTTTGCTCAAGGCCTGCGCGGCGCTCATGGACTGGCCGGGGCGTAAGCCCAGTTCCCGCGCCGGGCCGTTGACCGCCTGCAACACCCGGCGTTGGGCCGGACCGGTCAGCAGCGCCAATGGCTCATCGGGATCGGTGCGCTGACGCAGTACCGCGTCCAGCGCCAATTGCGGAAAAAGAATACAGACCCAGCGCATGGCAACCTCAATGCCCCACGGCGAAGGCAATCGGCGCCGAACGGGCCAACCCGCCCCGGCACTTGAGTACCCGCAGTTGCGCAGGCTTGGCATCGATGGCGATGCGCAGGGCCGCGGGCGACGGGTTGATCGCTTCACTGAGCGAGCGATAGGCGAACGCCAGGGTCTGGCCGGTTTCCGCCGCCACCTGCAAACGACGCAAGGCGCGATCATCGGCCTTGTGCGGCCAGCAAAGCACCGCGCCGCAACTGCCCGAACGCAGGCATTGCTCCGCCGCCCACAGCGCATCGCGCTCGCTGGCCTGAATGATCGACAACTGCCGCAGATCGACCCCGGCGTTCTGCCAGGCCTGGGGGTACGGCACGTAAGGCGGCGCCACCAGCACGATGCGCTCACCCGCCGCCGACAGCCGCGCCAGCGCCGGCCACACCAATTGCAATTCTCCGACGCCCTGCCCGCTCAGCAGGATTTCCGTCAGCGCCGCCTCGGGCCAGCCACCGGTGGGCAGCGCCGCATCCAGCGTGGCATGCCCGGAGGGTTGCGGGCTGACGGCCGGCGGCGCAGGCCGGCCCTTCCAGACCTGGCCGCCATTGAACAGCGTATCCAACGCAACGACGGCGCCCATCAGCCTTGCCTCACCAGACCGCAGAACACCCCTTCGATAGCGAGGTCCCGGTCGGCTTCGACGATGATCGGCTGATAAGCCGGGTTGCGCGGCAACAGGCGAACCGTGTCACCGACCCGCTCGAAGCGCTTGATGGTGACTTCGCCGTCGAGTCGCGCCACAACGATCTGGCCGTTGACCGCCTCGGGGCTGCGATGCACGCCCACCAGATCGCCATCGAGAATGCCGTCCTCGATCATCGAGTCGCCGCGCACCCGCAGCATGTAGTCCGGCACCCGCGAGAAAATCGACGGATCGAGCAGCAAGCGGCTATGGATTTCGGCATCGGCACCGATCGGTGCACCGGCCGCCACCCGGCCGAGTACCGGGATGTCCAGCAGTTCGGGGCGCGGCGGTTGCCCGAGCAGACGAATGCCCCGGGCCTGATGCGGGTTGACCTCGATAAACCCGGCTTCGGTGAGCGCCAGCACATGCTTGCGCGCCACGCTGCGGGAGGCGAAGCCGAACGCCTCGCTGATTTCAGCGAGGCTCGGGGACTGACCGTGTTCGGCGATGCGCTCGCGGATGAAGGTCAGGATGGCGGTACGGCGGGGAGTAAGAGTCGTCATGGAGTACATTTGTACTCTTTTGGCGTTTTCCTGGCAAGGACCGCCAATCAGCTCAACCCACGTGACGCCAAAAACCCTGCGATGTAATCGATGAACGCCAACACCTTGGCCGTGGCCCGTCGATGGCTCGGGTACACCGCCAGAATGTACGGACCGAAGCTGTCCGGATCGATGTCGTAGTCGGCCATGACCCGCACCAATCGCCCATCGGCGATGTACGGCGCGGCGCTCCACAGCGGCGTGTGCAGCAAGCCGCGCCCGGCCAGGGCATTGGCCAGCAACAAGTCGTAATTGTCGCTGCGCAGGCGCGGTGCCAGGGGTTGCGGCAGACTCAGGCGCTGCCCGTCACGCTCGGCCCACCAGAATTCGCGACTCAGCAACGGATGGCGATACAGCAACCACTCGTGGTCATCAAGGGTTTGCGGGGTGACCGGCAAGCCCTTGCGCGCCAGGTATTCCGGGCTGCCGCACAGTGCCAGGCGATTGCTGCCGACCACGCGGGCGATCAGCCCCGGCAAATCGTCGTGGCCTTCACGCAAGGCCAGGTCGTAGCCGCTCTCAAGCAGATTGACGAACTCGTCGCACAAGTCCACTTGCAGGTTGATCTGCGGATACTGCTCAAGAAAACCGCCACAGACCTGATCGAGAAAAGCCTGCCCATAAGCCAGTGGCGCAGTGATTTTCAGGCTGCCGCGCAAACCATGCTGCAACTGCTCGATTTCCTCGCCGGCCTCGTCCAGCCGCTGCAATACCTGGCGCGCGGTTTCCAGATAAAGCCGCCCGGATTCTGTCAGCAAAATCCGCCGAGTGCTGCGTTCGAATAAACGCGCGCCGAGCTCCGCCTCCAGGTGATTGACCGCTTTGGTCAGCGCCGACGGGGTCTTGCCCAATTGCTCGGCGGCGCGACTGAAACTGCCCAGTTGCGCCGTGACCACGAACATTTTCAATGCACCCAGCTTGTCCATACTTTTTCCATTCAGGCAAAAACGTTTTTCGTGAGCGAGGCGTTCTGCCGAGCGCGACAAGCCACTAATCTGGCCATCAGACGCAATAACAAGGAAACATTCAATGAAAAGATTCATCCCGAATCTCTTGATGGCCGCTGTGAGTTTTGCCTCGTTGGAAGCCATGGCGGCGACTGACCTGGTGTTGTTAAACGGCAAGATCTTCACCGCCGACCGCAGCCAGCCCAAGGTTCAGGCACTGGCGGTGCAGGACGGCAAAGTGCTGCAAGTGGGCAGCGATGCGCAGATCAAGGCCTTGATCGAATCTGGAACCAAGGTCATCGATCTGCAGGGCAAGACCTTGATGCCCGGCCTGATCGACAGCCACTCCCACGCGATTTTCGGTGGCCTGGAAATGGTCTCGGCCAACATGGCCGATGAAGTGGTCGAGCTCGACGAACTGGAAAAACGCCTGCGCACCTGGCGCGATGACGGTACGGCGAAGCACGGCGACGTGCTCAGCATTGCCGGCATGAGTTCGGCGTACTGGGCTCAGGCCGAAGCGTTGGGCAAGAAATTCAACAGCGGCGAATGGGCCAGTGTGCCCGTTGTATTTATCGGCAGCGACCACCACACGGCCTGGGCCAATGACGTGATGCTCAAGCGCGCCGGGGTCGATGCTGCGCTGCTCAAGTCATTGCCGACGGCTGAAGACGGCACCATCGGCAAGCTCAAGGACGGCAGGCCCAACGGCTTTCTGGTAGACGCCGGTTGGGACCGGGTCGCCTCGAAAATGCCGGCGCCGAGCGCTGCCGACATGCTCAAGGCTGCGCAAACCGCCGTGAGCTACAACAACAGCGTCGGCATTACCGCGTGGATGGACCCCGCCGCCAACGCTGCGCCGGGCGAACCGGTGTTCGCCCTCAAACCCACGGAAAAAACCGTCGGCGTGCTGCCGGTGTACAAGGCGCTGGCCGAAAGTGGCGGCATGACCGCCCACGTCGCGGCGCTGCTGGTGGCCAACTCGAAAAGCGTGCCCGCCGACCTCGACACCCTGGACAAGGTCCGCCAACAATTTCAGGGCATCCCCAACCTGACGCTGCCCGGCATCAAGATTTTCGCCGACGGCGTGATCGAGTACCCGGCGCAAAGCGCGGCGATGATCGACCCCTACAGCAACTCGCACAAACAGGGCGAATTGCTGATCGATCCAAAACACTTCGGTGAGCTGGTCAGCGCCATCGACCAGCGGGGCTGGCTGGTGCACATCCACGCCATCGGCGACCGCGCGGTGCGTGAATCGCTTAACGGTATCGAACAGGCGCGCAAGGACCGGCAGAGCGGCGTAACCCACTCCGTCACTCACCTGCAAATGGTCAACCCGAAAGAATTCGCCCGGTTCAAGCCGCTCGACGTCATCGCCTCGATGCAACTGCTCTGGGCCAGCGCCGACGACTACACCACGGACATGATCAAGCCTTACGTCAGCGCCCTGGCGTTCCGTTACCAGTACCCGGCGCACTCGTTGCTCAAACAGGGCGCGACCATCGCCGGTGCCAGCGACTGGCCGGTGTCGTCGCCGAATCCGTTCAATGCCATGGCCCAGGCCATGACGCGGGTCGGCCCTTTGGGTGTGCTCAACGCCGATGAACGCATCGACCGCGAAACCATGTTCTACGCCTACACCCTCAACGCGGCGCGCACCATTGGCCTGGACAAAACCATCGGCTCTCTGAGCGCCGGCAAACAGGCTGACTTCATCGTTCTCGACCGCGACGTGTTCAGCGTCGACGAGAAAGCCCTGCACGACACCCAAGTGCTGCAAACCTGGTTCGCCGGTCGCCAAGTCTACGCACCGACTCTCTAACAAAAACTGCAACCACCCCGCTGCCCGACCTTGTGTTCTTCGACATGAGGCCCGGCGCAGCCTTGTCTCAAATCTGCCCATAACAATCACAATAACGGGACGTAACCCATGAAAGCCTTCACCCTGATCGCCCTCGGTTCCTTGACTTTGCTGCCCTTGAGCAGCCAGGCCATCACCTTGAACGATGATTTCTCACTGTTGCTGGATGCAACCCTGGCCAGCGACTACCGCACCCGCGGCATCTCGCAGACCCAGAACGACCCGACCATTCAATTTGGCATGACCCTGGCCCACAGCAGTGGCCTGTACCTGGGCGCGTGGACATCCAACGTCGACTTTGGCGGCGGCCTGAAAACCCGCCAGGAAGTCGATTACTACGCCGGTTGGCTGTGGCAGGCCACCGATGACGTCAGCCTTGACCTCGGCTATCTCAAGTATTCGTATCCGAAGGAGAGTCAGTTCAATCAAAGCGAGGCCTACGGCATTCTCAGCGTCTACGGGGTAAAACTGGCGGCCTATTACTCCGCCGACGCGCCGGGTATCGACAGCGAACAGAACTCGCTCTACAGCTATGTCGGTTATGAAACCGAGTTGCCTTACGGCGTGGGCCTGAAGCTGCGTTACGGCGACATGGATTTCAAGGACCCGCACCTTTACTCACGCTCGGGTGAGGCCGAAGACTCTTACCGTGAATGGGAGGTCAAACTGACTCACGAGTTGGCCGGGGTGATGCTCGGACTGAGTTACATCGATACCGATTTGTCGAAAAGCCAGTGCGCCAGTAACTGGGGCTTCGATGATGTGTGCAGTGCGACAGTGGTGGCGAGCGTCAGCAAGTCCTTCTGACTACCGCTAACCCCCTGTAGGAGCTGTCGAGTGAAACGAGGCTGCGATCTTTTGACTTTGCTTTTTTAAAGACAAGATC